>CATJPU010000202.1 GCA_949742505.1 uncultured Lachnospiraceae bacterium
GAGAATTATTAAGTTGGAAGCAGTGTATCATGATAGAAACTGTGGAGGTGCAATCCTTGTGAATTGCACCTTCATTGTAATTGGTTGCAAGAGAAGCTCAGAGTGTGATACGATTATCGTATTACGAATACAAAAGAGGTCAGCCTTATGAGAATTATTATATCTCCTGCGAAAAAAATGAATGTGAATACCGATATCCTTCCAGTGAAAAATCTGCCTGATTTTTTAGACGAAGCTAAAATCTTAAGCCACGAGATTCAGAAACTGTCTTTTGAGGAAGCGAAAGAATTATGGCGGTGTAATGATAAGCTGGCAGAGTTGAATTACCGTCGGTTTCAGGATATGGATTTGGAAAAGTCTCTTACCCCGGCAATTCTGGCATATGAAGGGCTGCAGTATCAGCATATGGCGCCGGAGGTGTTCAGCAGGGACGCGTTCGAATACATAGAGAAACACTTGCGAATCCTTTCAGGTTTTTATGGAGCGCTGGGGCCGTTTGACGGCGTGACGCCTTATCGGTTGGAGATGCAGGCAAAGCTGTTTGTAAATGGAAGAAAGGATTTATATGAATACTGGGGCGACAAGCTGTATCGGGCGGTTTCTGATGGGGATCATACGATTTTCAATCTGGCTTCCAAAGAATATTCCCGGGCGATTCAGAAATATCTAAGTCCAAAGGATCGTTTTATAACGGTGGAGTTTGGGGAGTTCAATGCGGGAAAGGTGAGGCAGAAGGGCACGTTTGCGAAGATGGCCAGAGGTGAGATGGTGCGATTTATGGCAGAAAATCAGGTGCAGAACAGAGAAGAGCTTCAAACATTCCATGGGCTGGGGCTAAAGTACAGCGCGGAATTGTCAGAAGCAGGCAAGATGGTGTTTTTATTATAATGTTAACAGAGGTATGTAAGGGGTTATGGCAAGAGGTGGAAGTGGAAAGTTAAAGTTATTGTATTTGCAGAAAATTCTTCTGGAGCGGACAGATGAGAAGCACGGTATGACGATGCCGGAAATTGTGAAGGCGCTGGAGGAGTATGGGATTTGTGCAGAGCGGAAAAGTCTGTATGGAGATATTGAGACTCTTATGAATTACGGCATGGATATTATCGGAGAGCAGGACGGAAAGCGTTATAGTTACCGGGTGGCAAGCCGTGAATTTGAACTGCCTGAGTTGAAGCTGCTGGTAGATGCGGTGCAGTCGTCTAAATTTATCACAGAGCGGAAATCCAAAGAGCTGATTCGGAAGCTGGAGAATTTAAGCAGCAGATATGAGGCGACGAGGCTGCAGCGTCAGGTCTACGTGTCTGGAAGGATTAAGACCATGAATGAGAGTATCTATTATAATGTGGATGAGATTCAGAATGCAATCGCCGGCAATGAGAAGATACGGTTTCAGTATTTTCAGTGGAATGTAAAGAAAGAGATGGAGCTCAGGCGCGGCGGCAAATTCTACTGCATCAGCCCATGGGGCGTGTCCTGGGACAACGAGAATTATTATATGATTGGTTATGACAGCGACGCAGAGATGATGAAGTATTACCGGATAGACAAGATGGTAAAATTATCCGCCGCAGGGGAAAAACGGGAAGGACAAAAAGCCTTTCAGGAGATGGATTTGGCGGCGCTTTCCCAGAAGACATTCAGTATGTTTGCCGGAGAAGAGCAGTATGTAAAGCTGGAAATTGTAAATGAGATGGCCGGTATTGTGATTGACAGGTTCGGTAGGGATATTTCACTGATTCGGAAGGATGAAGGGCATTTTACGGTAAATGTAAAGGTTGCGGTCAGCAGACAATTTCTGGCATGGGTGATTTCCTTAGGCGACGGTGTGCGGATACTTGGACCGGAAGAGGTGCGGCGGCAGATGCGCGACGAGGGTGAGAGGCTGATGAGCATCTATTAATCGGTAACAGTTCACTCGTCGTCCGCCCCGGCCTGCAAACTGTGGCATAGGATGCAAGGCGAGACAACATTCCAGTGAACTCCCTGCCGACGTAGTCTAAGAACCTCAGGAATGCCTTCGGTCCTAAGACTATGTAAACAGCGATTCCGCTTCCATTAAAAGCGTCTCTGAAATGCCTTGCATCCTATGCCACAGTTTGCAGGCCGGGGCGGGCGGCGGGTGAACTGCTGGTTAGCTAAAGAGAAAAATACCTCTTTACTTTACTGTGCTACTATGCTACAATACTACTTGGCTACGAGAGCAAAATGTGGAGGAGACGGTTATGAAGAAGAAATTAATTGCATTTATGTTATGCCTTGCTATGGTATTTTCTATGACGGCCTGCGGCGGAAGTGATTCTGAGGACAAGAAGGAGGCGACGGATAATACAGAAGCAGGCGAATCGGAAAGTGATGTAGACTACATCAAGGATAAGGGAACGCTGGTAATCGGCATTACAGAATTTGAGCCTATGGATTACAAGGATGAGTCCGGGGAGTGGGTCGGCTTTGACGCGGACATGGCGAAGCTGGTTGCAGAAGAGCTTGGCGTCGAGGCTGAATTTGTAGTGATTGACTGGGATACCAAGATTATGGAGCTGGATTCTAAGAATATTGACGTTGTATGGAACGGCATGACACTGACATCCGAGGTTACTTCTGCGATGGAGTGTACCAATGCATACTGTAACAATGCGCAGGTAGTAGTGGTGCCGGAAGATAAGAAGGATGCAGACTTAGCTGAACTTACTTTTGCGGTTGAGGCCGGTTCTGCCGGTGAAGCGGCGGCCGGTGAAAAGGAATATAATATGAATTCTGTTGCATCTCAGGCTGACGCGTTGATGGAAGTTGCTTCCGGCACTTCGGATGCGGCAATCATTGACCTTCTGATGGCAGGCGCCATGATTGGAGAGGGTACCAGCTATGAGAATCTAATTCATACGGAGGAACTGACGACTGAGGAGTATGGAGTAGGCTGCCGCAAAGGCTCCGATTTGGCTGAATATATCAACGGGGTATTTGAGACAACTTACGGAGACGGACGTATGAGGGAGATTGCAGAGACCTACGGTGTTCAGGAAGCTATTGTAGAACAGTAACAAAGAGAATGAGAGGCACAGGCAGAGGGCGGAATGCCCTCTGTTTTGTGGTAACAGGCATCGGATATGCTTGTTTTTAAAGAGAGGGAACAAAGGATGTTTGGAGCAGTAACGTTAGAATTGATGAAAGGTCTGTGGACTACAATTCAGATATTTTTATTAACGCTTATATTTTCTCTTCCGCTTGGATTGATTTTGGGAGTAGGGAGCGCTGGCAGATGGAAGATTCTCAAGCGGGTGATTCAGGTTTTTGTATGGATTATCAGGGGAACGCCTTTGATGCTGCAGCTGATTATTATATTTTACGGTCCGGGTCTGTGGCTGGGGCATAACATCTGGAGCGGAAATGAGGCAGGGAGAATTACCGCAACGGTGGTGGCTTTTGTGATTAATTATGCCTGTTATTTTTCCGTTATTTTCCGCGGCGGTATCGAAGGAGTACCGGTGGGACAGCGGGAAGCGGGACAGGTGCTAGGGATGACGAAGAGCCAGATTTTTTTTCAGATTACGCTGCTCCAGATGGTAAAGCGGGTGGTGCCGCCCATGTCTAATGAGATTATTACACTGGTCAAAGATACGTCTCTTGCCCGGATTATCGCAGCGTACGAACTGACCTTCGCAGGATTTTCTTTTATGAAGTCGGCGGGGATTACATGGCCCTTGTTTTATACAGGTGTGTTTTACTTAGCGTTTATAGGGATCTTGACGCTGTTGTTTAATTATATTGAGAAGAAACTGGATTATTTCAGATAGGAGGTGCAGACGGGATGGCGATTTTAGAGGTAAAGAATATAGGGAAACATTTTGGAAGCACCGAGGTTTTGAAGGATGTGAGTTTTTCTCTGGAGGAGGGTAACGCCCTGGCAATCATTGGTTCTTCCGGTTCCGGGAAGACGACGCTGCTCCGCTGCCTGAATTTTCTGGAAAAGCCCAGTCAGGGAGAGATTCTTGTAAAAGGAAACGCGGTGTTTGATGCTTCGAGACCTGTGAAAATGAGCGAGCAGGAGCTTCGCAGGAAACGTCTGCATTTCGGTCTGGTGTTTCAGGCATTTCATCTGTTTCCTCAGTATACTGCTCTGGAGAATGTTACGCTGGCGGAAAAGCTGCTTGCTCAGGAGAGAGAGGACTTTAAAAGTAATAAGAAGCAGATTTTAGAGGAAATTACAGAGCATGGGAACGCGCTGCTTGCCCAGATGGGACTTGCCGATCGGGCGGCCCACTATCCCCATCAGCTGTCCGGCGGACAACAGCAGAGGGTGGCAATCGCAAGAGCCCTGGCGTTGAAACCGGATATTCTGTGCTTCGACGAACCGACGTCAGCCCTTGACCCGGAGCTTACCGGGGAAGTGCTGAAGGTGATTCGGGGGCTTGCAGAGCAGAAGACTACCATGATTATCGTAACCCATGAGATGGCCTTTGCCAGGGATGTAGCCGACCAGATTATTTTCATGGATGAAGGCTATATCGTAGAACAGGGAGATGCGAAGCAGGTGATTGACAATCCGAAGGAAGAGAGAACCAGACGGTTTCTCTCCCGTTATTCACAGGGATAGGCGATTTGGAAAGAGAACTTCTCTATTTATTATAGAAGTTCTTTTTTTATGCAAAATCTCAAATTTTCGGATGAATAAATGAGATTTTTCTCTCATATTATGAATTGAAAGGCTTTTTGGACAGGCTTAAAATAGATGGAGGTGATGAAAGATGGAGCAGAAACAAAAAACAAGGGAATATCTCTTTGACAATTATAAAGTATTGTTAATTGTATTGGTTGTGATTGGCCATTTTATAGAGCCATGTTATGATCAGAATCCATTTCTGTATGAGCTGAAATGGGGGATTGTGGCATTTCATATGCCGGCGTTTATCTTTATATCCGGATATTTCTCAAAGAAGAATCCGTCGGTCAGGAAACTGATAGGAAGTTTGATTATCCCATATTTTGTGTATGAAGTAATCTATTATCTTGTGTATACTTTGCTGCTTGACAAAGAGACAGAGCTGTATTTTACAAGGCCGAAATTTACTTTGTGGTATCTTCTTGCGTTGTTTGTATGGCGTCTGGCGTCCCCTGTGGTGAAGCGGATACCGTATTACCTTCCATTGTCGTTTGCGGCGGGATTGCTTATCGGGCTTGTCGGAATCGGAAATTTTCTGTCGATTCCAAGGATTGTCTTCTTTTTCCCGTTCTTTCTTGCGGGAATGGAGTTTGACAGTTCCTGGCTTGGAAAGTATAGAAACACCAGAGGCTACGCAGGGGCGCTTGCAATTCTGGGAGTATTTGCAATTTATTTATTTACGGATAAGTATCATCGGGGCTTGTCGGTAAAGATATTTTATGGGCGGTATTCCTATGAAGCCCTTGGTTTGGAAGCGGTGGAAGGGATACTGATTCGGATTTTGTGTTATGGGATTTCTTTTATATTAATTTATCTGTTTATGCTGGTACTGCCCTCTGAGAAGAAGTCTTATTCTTACCTGGGCGAGCGGACAATGGCGATATATATTTTCCATGGAATTATTTATAGCTGTGTGAAGCATGAATCTGATATTTTGCATTCCATCAGGAGTTATAGGGAGAGTATTCTGTTAATTCTGTGCTGTCTGGGTCTTGTGTGGGTGGTGTCAAGAAAGCCTTTTGTTCGTCTTACGAATCGGATTGCACATTTAATGTAGAGAATGAACCGTTACGATGAAAGAGTTTTCATCTGTGCGGCCCAGAGCTGCCTGCCGGAAAAGTTTAGAAAGGAAGAACAGGTTAAGATGGAGAAAATGTATGTGGAAGATTTATTTCGGTTTATAGAAAATAGTCCGACTGCTTTTCATGCGGTTGATACGATGAAGAAAAAGCTAGAGGCGCGAGGGTATACCGGTCTTTTGGAGAGCGGGAACTGGAAATTAGAAGCCGGCGGAAAATACTATGCCGTTCGCAACGGTTCTTCGCTGATTGCATTTCGGATTCCCAAAGCAGATTTTAAGGGATTTCAGATCATGGCGAGCCACAGCGATTCGCCCTGTTTGAAAATAAAGGAGAATCCGGAATTAAAGTCGGAAGCGTATGTTAAACTGAATGTGGAGAAATATGGAGGAATGCTGTGCGCAACCTGGTTTGACCGGCCGTTGTCTGTGGCCGGGAGAGTGGTGGTTCGTGAAAATGACAGGATAACCACGAAGCTGGTTCATATGAAAAGCGACCTGTTAATGATTCCGAGTCTGGCGATTCACATGAACCGGGAGGCGAATGACGGATACAAATATAATGTGCAGAAGGACATGCTGCCGTTATATGGTATGTATGGAAAGAGGGAATCGGAAGAATCCAGGCAAACAGATGCCGCGGGGATGGATTTTATGGGAATGATTGCGCGTGAAACAGGAGTGAACGCAGATGCGATTCTCGGAAGCGAATTGTATCTGTATAACCGGATGACCGGAAGTATATGGGGAGCGAATGAAGAATTTATCTCAGCGGGGAGACTGGATGATCTGGAATGTGTATATGCTTCTTTGCAAGCGTTTCTGGAAGCGGAAGCAGGATGCAGCATTCCGGTTCACTGCGTCTTTAATAATGAAGAAGTGGGAAGCAGTACCAGACAGGGGGCGGCGTCTACATTTCTGGCGGATACGCTGTATCGTATCTGCGAAGCGCTGGGCATGACCGGCGCGGACTATCGCAGAGCGCTGGCGTCCAGCCTGATGCTGTCGGCGGATAATGCCCACGCAGTACACCCTAATTACCCGGATAAGGCATGTCCGTCGAACCGTCCTCTGATGAATCGAGGGGTTGTAGTGAAATTCAGCGGCAATCAGAGATATACCTCTGACGCAGTGTCGGCGGCGTTGTTTTGCAGTATCTGCGGGAAAGCCAAAGTCCCTGTGCAGGTGTTTACGAATCGTTCGGATATACTGGGGGGGTCCACTCTGGGAAATATTTCAGGCACACAGGTTGCGGTAAGTTGTGTGGATATCGGACTTGCCCAGTTGGCAATGCATTCCAGTTATGAGACGGCGGGTGCGAAGGACTTGGAGTATCTGGTGCAGGCGGCGAAGATTTTTTACGAGTCGTCGGTAGAAGAGACAGGAGCAGGAGAATATCTGGTAGAGCATTGCATAATTCATCGGTAAATATACCTTGTGAAACGGCCGAATGGCCATTAGGGGTGCCCGGAGGATACTTTTTTCAGGCAGGCAGAAGGACTCGCCTGCCTAAAATATAGAGTTTGCTATAAATATTACTTATTTCGACATAACATTTTTTAATATTAATATTGCACATTGATAAAAAATAAACTATAATAGATACATAGCTTATGCGGCTTTGAATTTACTCTTCTTTATCGGGGAAAGAAA
>CATJPU010000203.1 GCA_949742505.1 uncultured Lachnospiraceae bacterium
AATAAATCATAATTTCTAAAGTTTTTTAATTTTAAAGAATTAATCTTCAATTTTTATTTCTTCTCCATGAAAAACAACAATATCTCCGCCGTAAAGCTTCCTCCCCCGGCGCGTATCCACTTCCCCATTCACAGTCACAGCTCCTCCGGCAATTACTTCCTTCGCTTCCGAACCTGTATCAACAGCGCCTGCTGCTTTCAGGGCCTGTCCTAATTTAATATACTCATCTCTTAATTTAACAACTTCCATAGCTGCTCTCCTAATTTATATCACATTAAAATTAACTGGAAGGATCAGATAAATATACTTCTCCGTCTCATCCTTAATAAAACATGGCGACTTCGCATTCATCAAATACAGTTCTACTTCTTCATCGTCTATAACCCGAAGAGCATCAATCAAAAACTTGGGATTAAATCCAATCAAAAGATCCTTTCCTTCCTTAGTAATATAAATATCCTCGTTCATAGAACCAAGCTGGGATTTAATCTTTAATTCCATTACCTCGTCCATAATATTAATAATAATCGGTTTTTTATCCCCTTCTTTTACAAGAAGAGTAGCTCTGTCAATGCAGCTTAGCAATTCTTTTTTATTAATTCTTACTTTAGTATCATAATCGCTTGACAACATCTGGTCAATACGGAAGTAATCTCCCTCAATGAGTCTTGATACCACAATTGTCTGCTCAAATTCAAATAATATATGATTTCTTGTAAAATAAACCGATACATATTTATCTGTTTCACCGGAAAGTATCTTACTAATCTCAATCAATGTCTTACCCGGTACTACAATCTTCTGATGTTCATAGTTATCGTTAAGCTCAATTCGTCTGATTGAAATTCTATGTCCGTCCAGAGATATAACGCGAAGAACATTCTGATTAATCTCAAATAATTCTCCCGTCATTAATTTGTTACTTTCATTATCAGCGATCGAAAAAATGGTTTGTCTGATAACTTCCTTTAATGTAAATTGAGACAAAGTAATTGTCTGTTCTCTTTCTATAACCGGAAGGTATGTAAAATCGTCTCCCGGTTTTGCTGAAATATTGAATTTGGCTTTCTCACACACAATCGTAACCTGATAATTATCATCCGCCTCAATGGTAACCTCATTATCAGGAAGCTTTCTAACTATCTCAGAAAAAATACGGGCGTCAATAGCTATCATACCGCGATTGATGATTTCACCGTCAATCTCTGTCTGGATTCCTAACTCCATATCATTAGCAGTCAACTTAATTGTATCTAACGTAGCGTCAATCAATATACATTCCAAAATAGTCATTGTTGTTTTAGATGGAACCGCTTTTGAAACGATGCTGACTCCTTTTGCCAGATTGGATTTGTTACATATTATTTTCATGTTGAAAACTCCCTTCGCAAAATAGTAAGTGAAAAATATATAAATATATAAAATAATTTCAGTAGTATTAGTAGTAGGGGCTGTTGATAGGTGGATAACCTTTTTAATCCCTTATTTTATCAGCAAAACAAATGAAAATAATTCTGTGGAAAGCAACAAAATAGTTTGTCAATGAATTGTGGACAACTTTTTTGTTTATTGGCCGGATAAAGTTATGAAAAATTTATCACGACTTATCAACACACTTATCATAAGAGTTATGAACATTATGATAAGTAAACGAATTAATTTCTTTATAACGGGCTTATCTTTTTCTTGATAATCTCAATTGTGTTAGCAAGCTGTTCATCCTCATTAAATCCTCTTTCAATTTTCTCAATTCCATGTTTAATTGTGGAATGATTCTTGCCGCCCAGCAATATTCCGATTGACTTTAGCGGAACAGTTGTCATTTTTCTGCAAAGATACATGATAATTTGTCTTGGAACGACGATTTCATTGGATCTTTTATTGCTTTTCAAATCAGATATGGACACTCCGAAGTGTTCGGAGACTATATCAAGGATTAATTCCGGAGTTATTTCCCGGTTATTTCTGGAAGAAATAATATCTTTCATAGCTTCCGCAGCCAGATTGATATCAATTTCCTCATTGTTGCTCTTTAATTTGTAAAGAGCAATTAATTTATTCAAGGCGCCTTCTAACTCCCGGATGTTATTCTTTACATTTTCTGCAATGTACTCCAGAACTCCGTTGGGAATATGGTAATGCTCCAGATGTTCCAATTCTATTTTTTTCTGTAGAATTGCCATTCTGGTTTCAAAGTCCGGAGCAGACATATCCGCTAACAGTCCCCACTCAAACCGGGTGCGAAGCCTTGCTTCCAAAGTCTCAATATCTTTGGGAGGACGGTCGCTGGAGATAATGATCTGTTTGCCGGAGGCGTGCAGATGGTTGAAAGTATGAAAAAACTCCTCCTGTGTGCTTTCTTTTCCTATTATAAATTGAATATCGTCTATCAAAAGAACATCGTTGTATCTGTACTTTTCACGAAAATCAGCCATTGAGGATTCTTTTCCGTTCTTTAATGCATGAATCAGTTCATTCGTGAAGGTCTCGCTTGTTACATACACAACCTTCTTATTCGGATTGTAGTCCAGAATAAAGTGTGCAATGGAATGCATTAAATGAGTTTTGCCAAGTCCCACTCCGCCATACAGGAAAAGAGGATTATATACTTCGCCTGGGGATTCAGAAACCGCCAGTGAAGCAGCGTGTGCAAATTCGTTATTATTGCCTACTACAAAAGTATCGAATATGTACTTTGGATTCAGACCGGCTTTTTCTGCTGCTGAACGGGTCTTCTTCCCCTTCGGAGACTGAATAGATATCTTTTTAAGCTCGTCCATTCTTTCGTCGTCTTCTGATAGAAATACAATCTCATATTCATTCCCCGTAATCTCGGCAATACAGACTTTGAGGGGAAGCGAGTACTTCTTCTCAATGTAATCTACACTGGCATTCATTTTAACAAGAATGTAGACAGTATTATCTATCACGTTAAATACTTTCAGAGGCTGAATCCAGGTTGAGAAAGAAATATTGGATAGTTCATGTTCCACACGCAGATGTTCAATTATATCAGGCCATTTTTCTTCCACAACGTTCATTGTACTCTAACTCCTATGTCTCTTTATATAATGTACCTTAACGAATATTAGCAGTCCGTTAAGTATTAGTTATTGAACATTCATTTGTTCAAGAGGGTATACCCTCCGGGTACCCCTAATGGCCATCCGGCCTTTTCATAAGGTATAAATATCCACTATGTATTATTTTACATCAAAAAGAATATTAAGGCAATGAAAAATAATAGTAACTTACTGGTTACTTCACAGAATAGCAGAATAAAGGTTATCGTTCAGCGGAATAGAGTAATATTTTTAGCTTGACTTAGTGCATAATTTTTAATATAATTGATACGATGTCTTAGAGATAATAATAATAAAAAATGATATAAATGGTATCATATGAGGGAGGTGGATATCAATGAAGATGACATTCCAGCCGAAGAAGAGGCAAAGAGCAAAGGTTCATGGTTTCCGTGCAAGAATGAAGACTGCAGGCGGAAGAAAAGTGCTTGCAAGCAGAAGATTAAAAGGAAGAAAAAGATTATCAGCTTAGGTCGCATGTATTGTGACCTTTTCTTCTATTATTCTATACCTTATGAAAAAGCCGAATGGCCATTAGGGGTACCCGGAGGGTATACCTTATGAAAAGGCCGAATGGCCATAATGGGATGCCCGGAGGGTATACCTTAAAGAGGATTAATATGAATTTTTCTGAATCATTGAAAAAGAACAGAGAGTTTCGAAATGTTTATCAAAATGGCAAATCATATGCGAATCGATATTTGGTAATGTATATTATGAAGAACGATTTCAATAAGAACAGAGTAGGAATTTCAGTCAGTAAAAAAATTGGTAATAGTATTGTAAGACATCGCTTAACAAGGTTAATAAGAGAAAGCTATCGGTTGAATGAAGATAAATTTTTATGTGGATATGATATTGTAATTATTTCCAGAATTGGTGCAAAAGGGAGAGGCTATAGAGAGATAGAAAGCGCGCTTATCCATTTAGGGAATCTTCATAGGATAATTGAAAGCTAAATTGGAGTTGCATAGAGTGAAGAATATTTTGTTGTGGCTGGTCAGATTTTATCAGAAATATTTATCTCCAATGAAGGGATATTCGAGTTGTAAATATTTCCCGACATGTTCTGTGTATGCGTTAGAAGCAATAGAGAGATTTGGTGCTTTAAAGGGAACGGGTCTGGCTGTATGGAGGATATTGAGATGCAATCCATTTTCAAAAGGGGGATGTGACCCGGTTCCTGAAAAGAAGGACAGGCATATCCAGTACCACAAACGGAGGAATTAAAATATGGGTACTTTATTAACAGCCGCAGACTGGCCGATTATAGGTCAGATTGCGTGGGTATTAGGTAAGGTTATGAACCTTATATATGATACTTTGAATAATATACTTCCGTCCGATCATGGATTAATTGGATGGTCGATTGTGATCTATACAATTATTGTATATACGCTTATGCTTCCGCTGACAATAAAGCAGCAGAGAAGTTCGAAGCTTATGGCTTTGATAAATCCTGAAGTTCAGGCAATTCAGAAAAAATATAAGAATAAAAGAGATCAGGCATCTATGATGAAACAGCAGGAAGAGGTGCAGCAGGTCTATGATAAATACGGAACATCCATGACAGGCGGATGTCTTCCTATGTTGATTCAGATGCCGCTTCTTTTTGCTCTGTATCCGGTTATTTATGATATGGAGCGGTTTGTACCTTCTATTAAAAATGCGGCTGCGGACGTTAAGGCATTTCTTACAATACCGGATGTTACGATGTCGCCTTCGCAGATTATGCATGCAAGAGATACATTTGATATAGCGCCGGGACTTATCATTGTGACATGTATTGCTTTGCCGGTAATTTCAGCTCTTACACAGTACGGCAGCGTGAAATTATCCCAGGCGGTTTCCGGACAGCAGATTGATAAGGATAATCCGATGGCCGGAACGATGAAGTCGATGAATATTATGATGCCTCTGTTTTCACTGTGGATGGTATATTCTTTGTCGGCAGGTATTGGTTTATACTGGATATTAAGCGCGGTGATACGCTGTATCCAGACTGTATTTGTCAATAAATATTTGCAGGATATTTCACCGGAAGATTTGATTGAGAAAAATAAGGAGAAGGCGGCTAAGAAGCGTCAGAAACGCGGTGAGAAGGCAGAGAAGATTAATGCTATGGCGCAGACGAATACCAGATCTATCTCTTCTTCCGCAAGGGTAGATGTTACGTCTCAGTCAGAGAAAAATGCTAAGATTAAAAGGGCGGAAGAACAAAGAAGCAAGGCGAAGCCAGGAAGTCTTTCAGCCAAAGCAAATATGGTCAAAGATTATAATGAGAATAAGAAATAGTTTGACTAAAGGGTGTTTGAAATTAGGAGGTTAAACAAACAATGGAAGAGATTACAGTATCTGCGAAAACATTAGATGATGCAATTACGGAAGCTTTGGTACAGCTTGGTGTGACAAGCGATCAGCTTGATTATGACGTTATTGAAAAAGGGAGCGCCGGATTTTTTGGTATAGGAATGAAACAGGCGGTAATTAAAGCTCGTCGTAAGGTTACAAAGCAGGAAGTAGAAGAGCCGGTAATTGATTTTTCAGATGCCGTAAAAGGGGTGAAGGATTCCTCTATTGAGAATTCTTACAAAGAAAACAGGCATGTGAAGGATAATCGTGTTAACAGAGAAAATAAAGATACCAGAGAAAATAGGAAAAAGAAGGATAAATACAATAAAGATCGGAACCGGAACAGGCAAAGAAAAGAAGCCAGGCCTGAAGTAAAACAGGAAGTAAAGCCAGAAGTTAGTCCTGTTTCAGTAAAAGAAGAGATAGAAGAGAAGGTTGAAAGAATTGAGAAGACAACGAAACCGATTTCTGAACACAAAGAGGTTGAATTGGCAAAGGTTGAAGATGTTACAATTAAGGCATGTGAAGAATTTTTGAATAATGTTCTGAAAGCAATGGGAATGGATGTAACCCTTACTTCTGTAATTGATGAAGAAGGCGCGCTGAATATTGAGATGAATGGGGAAAATATGGGAATACTCATTGGAAAACGAGGACAGACTCTTGATTCTCTTCAATATCTTACCAATCGTGTTGCTAATAAGATGCAGAGCGGTTATGTGAGGGTTAAGCTGGATACAGAAGATTATAGAAGAAGAAGAAAAGAAACCTTGGAAAATCTCGCAAAAAATATTGCGCACAAAGTAAGAAAGACAAGAAGAGCCGTATCATTGGAGCCGATGAATCCATATGAGAGAAGAATTATACATTCTGCACTTCAGGGTGAGAAGAATATAACAACTCACAGTGAAGGTGAAGAACCTTATCGCAGAGTAGTGGTTACACTTGTAAGAAGGTAATCATTCATATTATAATAAGTAGGGGAATGAGAACCCCTGCTTATTTTAATATGAAGGAAAGATGAAGATATGTTTTATAAAAGTGAAAAGGATACCATAGCTGCTATTTCTACTGCCGTATCGGAATCTGGTATCGCTATTGTACGAATGAGCGGAGAGCAGGCGATTGAGATTGCTGATAAGGTATACCGAGGGAAAAATAACAAGCGTCTTGTTTGTCAGAAGACACATACAATTCATTATGGATATATTGCGGATGCCGAAAATGTAATCGATGAAGTTCTTGTTATGATTATGAGAGGACCGAAGAGTTTTACCGGAGAAGATACCATAGAGATTAATTGCCATGGGGGAGTTTATGTTGTAAATAGGGTATTAGAAACGCTGATTAAAAATGGAGCAAGACCTGCAGAACCGGGAGAATTTACAAAGCGTGCTTTCCTGAATGGAAGAATTGATCTTTCACAGGCAGAAGCGGTGATTGATGTGATTCAGTCAGAAAATGAATATGCTCTGCAAAGTTCTGTGAATCAATTAAGAGGAAATATTAAAAATAAAATATCGGATATCAGAGCCAAAATATTATATCATACTGCATTCATTGAATCTGCCCTGGATGATCCGGAACATATCAGTGTTGATGGATATGGTGAACAGCTGAGAGTAGTGATTTTGGAATTAGTCAGTGTAATTCAAAAGCTGATAGATTCTGCTTCTGATGGAGAGGTAATAAAGGAAGGAATCCAGACTGTTATACTTGGAAAGCCGAATGTTGGTAAATCCTCCCTTTTAAATGCTTTAGTTGGAGAGGACAGAGCAATTGTAACGGATATTGCCGGGACTACCAGAGATGTATTGCAGGAACATATACGATTGAAGGAGCTCTCTTTAAATATTATGGATACGGCTGGAATCCGGGATACAGAAGATATTATTGAAAAAATCGGGGTAGATAAAGCAATAAATAGTGCAAAAGAATCAGATTTGATTATTTATATTATTGATTCTTCTGTTTCTTTAGACGGAAATGATTTTGATATATTACAATCATTGGAAGATAAGAAGTCAATTATTTTGTTAAATAAATCAGATTTAGGGGGAAAGATTCAAGTTGATGATGTTAGGATTGAATATTTGGAGAGACATACGAATTTTAAGGAATTTAATATTCCTGTTATAGAGATTTCTGCAAAAACGGGACAAGGGATTGACGAGTTAGAAGATGCAATCAGAGATATGTTTTATCATGGACAGTTATCCTTTAATACAGAAATTTATATTACGAATATGCGTCATAAAAATGCATTGATAGAAGCAAATGAAAGTTTGAATAAAGTAATGCAAAGTATAGATTTAGGAATGCCGGAAGACTTTTATTCTATAGATTTGATGGATGCATATGAGTCGCTTGGCAGTATTATTGGTGAATCAATGGGAGAGGATTTAGTTAATGAAATTTTCAGCAAATTCTGTATGGGAAAATAAAGATTATTATGATGTGGCGGTGATTGGCGCTGGTCATGCCGGGTGTGAGGCGGCTCTTGCTTGTGCAAGATTAGGATTTCAGACTGTGGTGTTTACCGTTAGTGTAGACAGTATTGCGTTGATGCCCTGTAATCCTAATATTGGAGGTAGTTCAAAGGGGCATCTAGTCAGAGAGATTGACGCTTTGGGCGGAGAGATGGGGAAGATGATTGATCAGACCTTTATTCAGTCAAAGATGTTGAATAAATCAAAAGGGCCTGCGGTTCATTCTCTTCGTGCACAGGCGGATAAAGCAAAGTATAGCCGTAAGATGAGACAGGTACTTGAGAATCAGAATAGGTTAGATATTAAACAGCAGGAGGTTGTGCATATATTAACTGAGAATCAAAAGGTTACTGGTGTACAGGCTTTCTCTGGTGCAATTTATTCTTGTAAGGCAGTGATTCTTTGTACAGGTACTTATTTGAAAGCCAGATGTATTTATGGAGCGGTAAGTATGAATACAGGACCGAATGGATTACAGGCGGCGAATTATCTGACCGATAGTTTGAAAGAGTTAGGAATTAAAATGTATCGGTTTAAAACAGGGACTCCTGCAAGAATTGATAAAAAATCTATTGATTTTTCAAAGATGGAAGAACAGTTTGGAGATGAGAGAGTTATTCCTTTTTCTTTTACGACAAACCCGGAGGATGTACAGATTGAACAGGCGTCTTGCTGGTTGACTTATACCAATGAGAAGACGCATGATATTATAAGAAATAATTTAGATCGTTCTCCATTATTTTCTGGGAAGATTGAAGGAACAGGACCTCGTTATTGTCCTTCGATTGAGGATAAAGTAGTGAAATTTGCAGATAAAGAACGGCATCAGGTTTTTATTGAGCCGGAAGGTCTGGAAACGAATGAGATGTATATCGGAGGTATGTCTAGTTCTTTGCCAGAGGATGTTCAGTATGCAATGTATCGAACTGTTCCAGGTTTGGAGAATGTGAAGATTGTAAGAAATGCTTATGCTATAGAATATGATTGCATAGACGCCAGACAATTAAAGCCTACTTTAGAATTTAAGAAAATAGAGGGGCTATTTAGCGGCGGACAATTTAACGGAAGTTCGGGTTATGAAGAAGCTGCCGCTCAGGGATTGATAGCAGGTATTAATGCCGCAAGAAAGCTAAAGGGATTGGATGGGATTATACTGGATCGTTCAGAGGGATATATAGGAGTCTTGATTGATGATCTTGTTACAAAAGAAAGTCATGAACCTTATCGAATGATGACTTCTAGAGCAGAATATCGTCTTTTGCTGAGACAGGATAATGCGGACGAGAGGCTGACAAAAATTGGTTATGACATTGGTTTAATCTCTGAAGAGAGATATAAAAGGTTTCTTACCAAGATGAAATATATTGATTTAGAGATTGAACGTCTTGCCCATGCATATGTTGGAACCGGCAGGAAAGTTCAGAGGCTTTTGCATGATTATGGAAGTACGACTCTCATTTCAGGCATTTCGCTTAGGGAATTGGTGAGCCGCCCGGAATTGTCATATAGTATATTGTCTGAGATTGATGAGGACCGTCCGGAATTTCCAGGGGATTTAAAAGATGAGATTGAGGAACAGGTGAATATAAGAATCAAGTATGAGGGATATATTCATCGCCAGTTGCGGCAGGTTGAACAGTTTAAGAAAATGGAGAATAAAATGATACCAGAGGATATAGATTATGATTCTATTAAAAATTTAAGAATCGAGGCAGTACAAAAGCTTAAGGAGCTTAAGCCTGTATCAATTGGGCAGGCTTCAAGAATTTCAGGTGTTTCTCCTGCCGATATATCTGTTTTGCTTATTTATCTGGGAGGTAGGGAATGAGTCAGGAATTTGAGTATATGCTTTATGAACTTGATATTCGTTATACGAATGAAATGTTGGAACAGTTTCAGAGATATTATGATATTTTGATTGAATGGAATAAGGTTATGAATCTTACAGGTATAACAGAACATGCGGAGGTGATATCAAAACACTTTATAGATAGTTTGTCTATTGTAAAAGCGATTGATATGAATCGTATATCTAATCTGATAGATATTGGTACAGGCGCAGGTTTTCCTGGAATACCAATAAAGATTGTTTTTCCTCATGTTAAAGTTACATTGCTTGATTCATTAAAAAAAAGGATAAAATTCTTAGATACTGTTATTGAGGAACTTGATATTCAAGATATTAATGCTGTTCATGGAAGAGCGGAAGAATTCGCAAATCAGAAGAGTTATCGCGAAAAATACGAATTATGTGTTTCGCGTGCTGTTGCGAACCTGGCGTCATTGTCAGAGTATTGTCTGCCTTTTGTAAATATCGGTGGAAATTTTATATCTTATAAATCTGCTGATATTGAAGATGAATTGAATACTTCGAAAAATGCTATAAAAATACTTGGAGGCAAAATAAAAGAAGTAAATAAATTCCAACTACCCGCGACAGATATAACCCGTTCACTCGTTGTAGTCAATAAGATAAACAAATCAGATAGTAAAGTACCGCGCAGAGCCGGAATTCCAACGAAAGAGCCTTTATAGAGATAGGGGCTCTTTTTCATTATTTTTTTATTTTCAATATATATAATATATTAATTGTAAATTTGATGTTTTGAATTCGATTATTATATTTTGATGTTTATGAATATAGAATAGTGTTAATTTATCAGAATGTTTCACGTGAAACATTTATAAATAAGATCTAGTTAAATAAAAATCTGTTTTAAGAAATATTGCAGGGTAATTTAAAACAGGAAAAATATTGAATATGAGATATAAAAACATATTATTATAAGATATAGAAAATAAAAGGTATATTATATCAAAATCACTTTAATTATTGCAGAATTTATTCCTGCGCGTAACGAACCGAGCTGGAATGCTTGCATACGTATTTAGCGATTATCGCGAGTGTCAAATGCCCGCTGCGCTGCAGTTAATAATTCATAAATACTAAGTAAAACAATAAATAGTATCCAAAAAAATAATATGAAAAGAATAGAGTATATTATGTATAATAATAGTGTTGTGCAATGATGATAAAAGTAGTAAAAGAGGATATTATATAAAACTAAATGTTTCACGTGAAACATCTAATGATTAAAAAAATATCTGGCTAAAAATTGAAACGTAGCATTATATAATTCTTTTATTTGTTTTATACTTCATTTAATAGTCATCATATAAAATATAATAATATAATGAAATAATGGTTTATCATAATTTAAGTATAAAGCTTTTTCTATAGTTTAGTCTCGGTTGTATACTGATTGCATTTATAAATTAATTTCTGCAAGATGTCGTCCTAATACAGCGAATATTAAGTAATTGACAGTTTGGCTTGCTCATTTTTCTGATAGCATTACTCCCTAAGTCTTGATATAGTTATCGCTACATTTGCTGTTGTTTAGCAACACTCTCAGAAAAATACTATGCACCAAATTTCCAAACTAAATTTTCGCTTTACTAGTATAATCCGCGCTAATTACCGATAGGTCTCAGGCAGGATAAAATTTCAGACTGCAAGGCGTAGGAACGAGATGTAGCAGATGGAAATTATCTGTGTTAGATGTGCATCTGTAGAACGACGGCGTAGCGGGTCTTATCCTAAGGGGTACTGTTATGGTGGATTTCTTAGGGTTGAGTCTAGGATTGGAGGCGTACATTTGTTACGGGTAATGAGTGCAGAATTTATTGTTAATTACGCAAGGTTCTACTAATTATATCATTTATTTTATTTTTTAGTTAATGCGTTAAATTTTCTAGCCGTAGCCACAGCTGCGCCTTTAAAAAGTGTCTAATATCTGAAAAATCATTCTTCGTGATATAGCCAGATACATATTTTTCCTGTACTAGATTTCGGAAAAATTTTTATATATGCTCTAGGAGCTATTTAAAAAATAGTACATTTTTAAAATAAAATGTTTCACGTGAAACATTTTATAGATTCTATCTTTGAAATGTGTTATAATAGTCAGGCATAGAAAGGGGAATAACAATGGGAAGAATCATTGCAATAGCCAATCAGAAAGGTGGAGTCGGAAAAACAACAACAGCAATAAATCTTTCAGCTTGTATTGCGGAAAAAGGAAAGAGAGTATTAGCAGTTGATATGGATCCACAGGGTAATATGACAAGTGGCTTGGGATTAGATAAGGAACAAATTGAAAAGACCGTATATGATTTAATTATAGGGGAAGCAAAAATAGAAGAAGTAATATATAAGAACGTGTTAGAAAATCTTGATATACTTCCAACTGGAATTGATCTTTCGGCTGCTGAGATTGAATTGATAGGAGTGGAAAACAAAGAATACATTATTCGTGATGAAGTTCATAAAGTAAGAGATAATTATGATTTTATAATTATTGACTGTCCTCCATCTCTTAATACATTAACAATCAATGCAATGACGACGGCGGATAGCGTTATTGTACCCATTCAATGTGAATATTATGCATTGGAAGGTTTAAGCCAACTAATGCATACAATTGATTTGGTTAAAGAAAGATTGAATTCTTCTTTGGAAATGGAAGGAATTGTTTTTACAATGTATGATGGAAGAACAAATTTATCTCTCCAGGTTGTTGAAAATGTAAAAGATAATATAAATCAAAATATATATAAGTCTATAATTCCAAGAAATATACGATTAGCAGAAGCGCCAAGTTATGGTATGCCGATAAATTTATATGATGATAAATCTGCAGGAGCAGAACATTATAGAATGTTAGCTAATGAAGTGATTAATAAATAAATCGTATATAGGAGGGGAATAATATGGCAACAAGAAAAAAAGGGCTTGGAAAAGGGTTGGATAGTTTGATTCCGGATAATAAATCTGTGAAGACGTCATCGAACGTAAAAGATGATTCATCTGAATTGAAATCGGGGGAGCAGATGATGAAAATAAATATGGTTGAACCGAACAGGGAACAGCCGAGAAAATATTTTGAAGAAGATAGTCTTCTTGAATTGGCCGATTCGATTAAACAATATGGGGTGCTGCAGCCATTGCTTGTTAGAAAAAGAAAAGATTATTATGAGATAATTGCCGGAGAAAGAAGATGGAGAGCAGCTAAATTAGCCGGAATCAAAGAAATTCCAGTTATTATAAAAGACTATTCAGAACAGGAAGTTGTAGAAATAGCCCTGATAGAAAATATTCAGAGAGAAAACTTAAATCCAATTGAAGAAGCAATGGCGTTTAAAAAGTTGCTTACAGAGTTTCATTTGAAACAGGATGAGGTTGCAGAGAGGGTATCAAAAAGCAGAACTGCCGTTACAAATTCCATGCGTCTCTTAAAACTGAATGAAAAAGTCCAGCAAATGATTATAGACGATATGATTAGTACAGGACATGCCAGGGCTCTTTTGGCAATTGATGATTTGGAACAACAGCATTTACTTGCTGTAAAGATATTTGACGAAAAACTCAGCGTACGTGAAACTGAGAAATTAATAAAAGATATAAAGAAACCAAAGGAACCGCCAAAACAGGAGAAAAAGGTAGAAAACTCATTTATATATGATGATTTGGCGGAAAAAATGAAACAGGCACTTGGTACCAAGGTTAAAGTATTGTCGAAAGGAAATGGAAAGGGAAAAATAGAAATTGAATATTACTCAGATAATGAATTGGAACGTATGTTTGAAATTATTATGTCTGGGAAAAAAGAGGGGTAGTATATAACAATATAAGGAGATAAATTATATGGAAAGTAAAATATTAGCAAAACTTGGGATTGATCCGGCATTTATATTCTTATTTCTACTGGTATTAATTGTTGTTTTATTTATATTATATGTAAATATCAGTTTGAAATATGACAGATTAAAAAGTAGTTATGCTTCGTTTATGAGAGGAAAAGATGGGAAGAATCTGGAAGAGAGTATTATTGCAAAGTTTTCAGAAATCGATACTTTAGCGAAGATAACGAAACAGAACAGATCGGATGTAAAAACAATGTTGAAGATGACCGAAAACTGTATTCAGAAATGCGGGCTGGTAAAATACGACGCTTTTAATGAAATGGGAGGTAAACTGAGCTTTGCGCTGGCCTTTCTGGATAGCAATAATAACGGTTGGATTATGAACGCTATGCACAGCAGAGAAGGATGCTTTACTTATGCGAAGGAAATTGTAAAAGGTGAAAGTTATGTAGAACTGGCAGAGGAAGAAGCGGAAGCTTTGGACCGGGCAATTTATAAGGAAGATTTTATGATGGAAACAGCTGCAGAAAAATAAAAGAAATATTTAAAAATA
This sequence comes from uncultured Lachnospiraceae bacterium, assembly GCA_949742505.1. Lineage (GTDB taxonomy): Bacteria > Bacillota > Clostridia > Lachnospirales > Lachnospiraceae > Claveliimonas. The sequence goes on from CATJPU010000203.1 coordinate 14,184, forward strand.
CAGGAGATATCAGGAAGTAAGCAGCAGATAAATCAGCAGAAAAGAAACAGTGTAGAATTATAGGAAATGGAATGTAAGAAACAGTAAGGAGAATGAAAAATGTTAGATATTAAATTTGTTAGAACGAATCCAGATGTTGTAAAGGAGAATATTAAGAAAAAATTTCAGGATGAAAAACTTCCGCTGGTTGACCAGGTATTAGATTTGGATCAGAGGAATAGAGATATTAAGCAGGAGGTTGAAGCGCTTCGTGCAGAAAAGAATAAGATATCCAAACAGATAGGAGCTTGTATGGCGCAGGGAAAGAAAGAAGAAGCTGAAGAACTGAAAGCACAGGTGCAGAAGAACGCTTCCAGAATAGAATCACTGTCCGCAGAAGAAAAGGATGTGGAAGCTCAGATTAAGAAAAACATGATGATTATTCCCAATATCATTGACCCTTCTGTTCCGATAGGAAAAGATGACAGCGAGAATGTTGAAATTGAGAAATTTGGAGAACCTGTAATACCGGATTTTGAGATTCCTTATCATACGGAAATCATGGAGAGCTTTAACGGAATTGATTTGGAAGCGGCAGGAAGGGTTGCAGGAAACGGATTCTACTATCTTATGGGAGATATTGCAAGATTGCATTCCTCTGTAATAAGCTATGCGCGTGATTTTATGATTGACAGAGGATTTACTTATTGTGTACCACCATTTATGATAAGAAGTAATGTAGTTACCGGAGTAATGAGTTTTGCGGAGATGGACGCCATGATGTATAAGATTGAGGGAGAAGACTTATATTTGATTGGTACTAGCGAGCATTCTATGATAGGAAAATTTATAGATACTTTGTTGGAGGAGAATAAGCTGCCGCAGACGCTTACCAGTTATTCGCCATGTTTCCGAAAAGAAAAGGGCGCTCATGGAATTGAAGAACGGGGAATTTACCGTATCCATCAATTTGAGAAACAGGAAATGATTGTAGTCTGCAAACCGGAAGAGAGCATGAAATGGTATGATGTTCTCTGGAAAAATACGGTTGACTTGTTCCGCTCCTTAGATATTCCAGTACGTACACTGGAATGCTGCTCCGGAGATTTGGCCGATTTGAAAGTGAAATCCTGTGATGTAGAAGCATGGTCTCCAAGACAAAAGAAGTATTTTGAAGTGGGAAGCTGTTCAAACCTCGGAGATGCACAGGCCAGAAGGCTTGGCATCCGGGTAAAGGGAGAAGAAGGCAAATATTTTGCTCATACATTAAATAATACGGTAGCGGCGCCGCCGAGAATGCTGATTGCATTTTTGGAAAATAATCTCTTAGAGGATGGTTCTGTACGTATTCCGGAAGTACTTCGTCCATACATGGGCGGAATGGAGAAAATTGAACGAAAATAAGAAAATAATAGGTAGAGAAAATGCATAAATATCTTAATGCCATTGGATATGGTGGATTAACTTCAGAAAAAGAAATGAATCAATTACTGCGCGAAGCAGAGAATGTATATTCACATCATGAACTTATGACGCTTGATCCCGATGTAGATTATTGTGAATACCGCACAGAATGTGCAAATAATATTGGTCTCTGCATCTGTGGTACGACCGATATGGAAGAGCATTTTGAAAGACATTATTATTATCCATATTTTAAGGGAAGCGGTGTGACTTCTTATGCCGATGTTATGATTGAAAGAAGAATTGATAAGGAGGCATATGCAGGGATATGTGAAGACGCTAAGTTAGGAATCAGCCTCATCTTTCATTTGCAGAATACGGCGGAATGTATGCAGTTGACAGGAGGAGAGCCACAGGAAATCAAACAGGCGTCAATCACCTTGTCTGGTTTGTGTAATTATGGGATGATTCTGCTTCCAGTCATAAAGAGTCCAGAACAGGAACGCAAAAGAAAAGAAGAATCCAAAAACCGCATGAAGCTCTTAAGCGCAGCAAGAAACGGTGACCAGTCCGCTATGGAAACACTAACGCTGGATGATCTGGATACCTACACGAAGGTATCCAGACGCCTGATAACAGAAGATGTATTCAGTATTGTGGATACATATTTTATGCCATACGGAATAGAATGTGACAGTTATTCAATTCTCGGTGAAATATTAGCAATACAGAAGACAGAAAACTGGCAGACAGGAGAAGAGCTATACATCATGAAGCTCAACGTAAACGAAATAAGATTCGACGTCTGCGTCCCAAAAACAAATCTGGTAGGCGAACCAGCCGTAGGCCGAAGATTCAAAGGAAACATCTGGCTGCAGGGAAGAATCAATCTAAAATAACTAAAAGACGCGCAGGTATTCCTGCGCGTTTTAGCCGAAGTTAGCAGTTAGTTCAACGAAGTGTTGTTCCGTCTGTATGGACTATAGGGCTTTTCTTTTCTGCGTACGGTGAAATAAGAAATTTCATAAAATTTTTAATCCAGACCTCTTTCGGCCTTAATTTTTGCATTTGTCCCTTCCACATTCATTCTGGAAAGTATCAGCATGATGACGATATTGATGATCAGCGGAATCCACAAATACATGATATACATCATATTGATACAGGACTCAGGCTGAACGGCAAGAGTTCCGTCGAATTTACTAAATTCCAGCAGCCATCCGGCAGCCGCGGTTCCTAAACCGCCCCCAAGCTTTACGCCCAGTGAGGTACAGGAATACATGGTTCCGTCCACGCGTTTTCCTTTTGTTAAAAATGTGTATTCGGAGCAGGAGGCAATTACCGCATTCATATCTCCCTGCCAGGGCCCCTGTCCAAGTGCGGCAAGGGCTGTAAATGCCAGCATCAAAGGGACGCTTCCTAAATAGCCCGCAACTACTACAAGGGCTCTTCCGACAACAGCAATGATATATCCGCGCAAATTAAGCTTATACATTCCTTTCCATTTTCCTACCAGAGTAGGAGTAAAGATTAATGCGATAATCAATGGAATATTAAACGCCCATGAAAATACGCCGTAGAGATTTTCATTTTTTAAAACATAAGTCATATAATAAATTCCAGAATTAATCATAGCGCCGTAGAGCTGCTGCAGAATATATACGCCGCAGATCATCAGATAGAATTTATTGGCAATCAGAAGACGAAAAGCCTCTTTAATTCCAAAATGTTCTTCCTCCGACTGCTTCTCATTTCCTTCATTAAGTTCTTCTTCAGAAAGCTCTTTAACAGAAAGAACAGAGATGGTATTAATGATAAGACCTAAAATTGCATAGATAATTGCCACAGTTCTCCAAGCTGCCGCGCCTCCTCCGAATTTTGCAACTAATCCGATTGTAACAGACTGAATCAGTAAGCTTGCAGAGAAAGCGAAGATAAACCGGTAGGAGCCCATCTGAACTCTTTCCTTGCTGTTCTTGGTAACCAGAGAGGTAAGGGCAGAATAAGCAATATTATTCGCAGTATAAAATACGCCGTTTAACAAAGTGTAAGCAATAAAAAACCATGCGTACTGGGCAGTGGAACCCAAGCTGGTGGGAATGGCAAAAATGGCTGCCAGCGTAATTGCACAGCCGATATAGCCGTAGAGCATCCAGGGTCTGGCTTTTCCAAGTTTACTGTGAGTCTTGTCAATCATCGAGCCAAAGAAGATATCTGTGAATCCGTCAAATAATTTTGAGACTGCAATTAGCGAACCTACAATACCTGCTGACAGACCGATGGTGTTCGTTAAGTAAATCATAACAAAGGAAGATAAGAAGGCGTATACTACATTGCCGGCGATATCTCCGGAACCGTATCCAACTTTATTATACCATTTTAAATATGTTTTTTCTTTCATGTGGAATCTCCTTGTCTTTTAAATATGTTGTAAAAATTGAATGATATTTCATTACAGTAAGAATGGTATTAACTTAAACTGAAAACGAAAATCTGTATCGTCAAAACAATACTTTTCCAGGACTTCAGGTCCGCAGCTGTTTGAGCCAATTCCATTTAATGCATAATCCAGGCAAAATACGCTGCTTCCGGATTTTTCAAGCTCGTAATGATGAGATTTCTTCTCTAGTTCTTCCTGTGTATAAGCCGACGCATGAAAAGAGAATTTATTCGTAGATACTGCTGTCAGGCCAAAATGTCCATTATTGATTTCAACATAGTCGCAGTCGTAATGATTTCCATTTTCCTGTGGATATAAATAATCTTCATGTAAATCCGCAATCTTTGCAGAGTATAGACCATGGCTGGAAGCTCTGTGTTTGTCAGCATAGCTCTCGAAGGGTCCGTAGCCGTAATAGGAGACGGTTTCAAAATCTTCCGGAAGAAATAATCGTATTCCGAATCTTGGTAAGGATGGAAATATTTCATCTTTGGCGACATCCAGTTTCGCGTAGATACCACCATTTCTATCGAGAGACCAGGAAGCCTGAATATCCAGAATACGCTGTAAGGATGGGGCTGAAAGGGATATTCTGGCGGAGATTGCAATTCCATCATCAGACCGGGTTAAGACAGTGTCATATGCCCTTATACAAGTATTGTGATAGAGGGCCTTTTTCCATTCTTCCCGGATATACATATCATTATCTGTAGGAGCTCTCCAAATATTGATTTCCATTGGTTTTTCCAAGTATTCCTTTTCGTCATAAATCATACTTTCAAACATGCCGCTCTTTTTACTGTAGGTATAGCAGAAGTCTTTTCCTTTTAAAATGATATTATAATCTGTTTCTGTTACAGTTATTTCTGTGCTGGTATTCGTTTTCTGATTTAACCATTCCATAGCAGTCAGATTTCTACCGTCTTCATTTTCAAGAAGAAGTTCGTCAAATCCGAGAATATGTCCTTTCGGAACTAACGGCGAGTCCTGCCGGAGAAGATAAATAATCTTCAAATAAACTCTTCCGATTCTTGGAATGATAATATCCAATTTTGTAGTGTTCTCCTGATGAGGAGCCACAGAAAACGGAGGGATACTGCCTGTACAGATGCAGATGCCGTCGCAGGTTACTTCATAGCGGATAGATGCATAATCCTGTAAATCAGTAAAATCCAGATAGTTGCGGAGTCTTAATTCTTGTGATTTCACTTGATAGGAAACAACTCTTGCCGGGCGGTGTACATTTTTATATTCAAATAATCCTGTATGCGGCGTACGGTCCGGATAAACAAGTCCGTCCATGCAGAAATTTCCGTCATGAATGATTTCACCAAAATCGCCGCCATAAAGATATTTGGTTTTGCCATTTTCGGCTTTACCGGTATCAATTGCATGGTCGCACCATTCCCATACAAATCCGCCGCACATGACGTCGTGGCTTTCTATCAGTTGAAAATAATCTTCAAAATCTCCGGGACCATTCCCCATTGAGTGACAGTATTCGACCAATAAGAATGGCTTGGAGGCGTCTTTATCAAGGTATTCATAGATTTCTTTGAGGGCAGGATACATTCTGCTGTATAAATCAAGATTCTGATAATTGTAAATTACATCATAATTACGGTATCTTGCGCTTTCGTAGTGTGTAATTCTGTCCGAATCAAATTCTTTGGTCCACTGCAGCGCTTTCTCAAAATTGCATCCGTAAGCGCTCTCATTTCCCATGGACCATATTAAGATGCAGGGGCGGTTCTTGTCTCTCTGGACCATAAGCTGTACCCGGTCCAGAATAGATTCTTCCCAAAGAGGATTATCAGCAATCTGTCTGTTCCAGCCCTTAAAGCGGTTATAATCCGTATCTTCTTTGTAATACAGCATGAAGGGTCCATGCGCCTCGATATCTGCCTCATTGATAACCATGAAGCCATATTTATCGCATAACTGATAAAAGTATGGTGCATTTGGATAGTGACTGGAACGAATAGCGTTGAAATTGTGTTGTTTCATCATCGTAAGGTCCGTCATAATCTGTTCTATGCCGACGGCAGGACCGGTGACTGGATCAAAATCATGACGGTTTACACCATGAAACTTAATCTTCTGTCCATTTAAGTAAAGAATCCTATTTTTAATCTGGATGAATCTGAAACCGATATAATCGGTAATGGTTTCGTTCGGAGTTTCAATGACAAGAGTATACAAGTTCGGGTACTCTGCACTCCATAAATCTGGTTTTTTAATTTCTAAGGAAATACGGTTCAAAGTGACTTTGCCGGATGCCATGATATGATTATGCTGATTATAAAGAATGACTGTGGTATCAATGGGCTGACCGATATAAGAAATATTTAATATAGTTTCTGCTTTATTTTCTGTTACAGTTGTTGTGATATGATAATCTCTAATACATCGTCTTGGGCGTTTCAGTAAATATACATCCCGAAAGATTCCGCTTGTACGGAATTTGTCCTGATCTTCTAAGTAGCTGCCGTCGCACCATTTTAAAACAAGGACTGCCAGGACATTCTTACCTTCCATCAATAGTGATGTAACATCAAATTCGCTGGTGGCGTGGGATACCTGGCTATATCCGGCATAGGAACCATTAACCCACAGATAAAAACAGGAATCAACACCTTCAAAATTCAGGTAGGCTTTTGGAGCCTTTGTATCACCCTGATAGTCAAATTCACAGATATATGCGCCGCATGGGATATCCTGTGGAACATAGGGCGGGTCAAAGGGGAAAGGATACCGGATATTGGTGTATTGGTGGGAATCATATCCGAACATCTGCCAGGCGCCTGGAACTGTTATTTCAGTAAAATCAGTTGTGTCGAATCCGGACTCGAAAAAGGGGACTTCTACATCATAGATGCTTTCATAATATCTGAACTTCCAGTTTCCATTTAGAAATTGGATTCGGTCAGATTCTTCTCTGTGTTCAACTAAGTTGTCCATTCTCTTGGATGCAGGAATATAATACGCTCTGGCAGGCAAAGTTCCCTCGTGAAGAATCTTTGGATTCTCGTAATACTTTGGTACTATCATCTTTACGACCTCCTTTTTTCATATACATTTTTTGTTTTGCCAGTTTTTCTTCTTCTTTTTTCTTTTTTTGCTTCGAGTGAAGCAGACTCTTATTCCCTTCTATTTTCTGGGTTTATTATATAAATCTTCCAAGTTAAAGTCTATAAACGCAATTGGACAAAACATGTACAAAATGATACAATAGAATAAATGTATTACGGTGTGCACTAGAAAAAGCAATTTGATATAAGCGGAGGGCTGGCTATGTATATGAATTCAGGATACTTGAATAATTCGCATTTGGATTTTAAGGATAAATCGAAACCGTTAGTTGTGGGAAGTTGTGGAACTTACCGTCTTTATAAACATCCAAGACTGCCTACTTACCGGCCCAGGGGAAGACTTGACTTTCAGATTATTTATGTGTCTGCGGGGATTGCACATTTTCATTTTGACAATGCGGAAAATGATACGGCAGTTACCGCCGGGAATATGGTACTGTTCCGGCCGAAGCAATTTCAGAAGTATGAATATTATGCTTCCGACCAGACAGAAGTATACTGGGTTCATTTTACGGGAGGAAATGTGACGAATCTATTAAGAAGTTACGGAATAAAGGATGATATGAGAGTATTCTATACCGGAACTTCTCTGGAATATGAACGGATATTTAAGAGGATGATTTCTGAGCTTCAGCAGTGCCGGGAGGATTATCAGGAAATGCTTGTTCTTCTGCTTAAGCATCTCTTTATTCTGATACACAGGCATATTACGAAGAATCATGTATTGAAGAACGAATATCTGGAGCAGGAGATTGATATGGCGGCCCAGTTTTTTAACGATAATTATAATACGGAAATTAATATTAATGAATATGCCCGATCCCGCGGTATGAGTGTGAGCTGGTTTATTCGTAATTTTAAAGAATATATCGGAACTACGCCGATGCAGTATATCGTTTCTATGCGGATAACCAATGCGCAGGCGCTGTTGGAGACGACTACTTATTCGGTGACGGAGATTGGGCGTATTGTGGGATATGAGAATCCTCTGTATTTTAGCCGTATATTTCATAAATACAAAGGATTCTCACCTTCGGAATATCGAAGGAAGGTAAAGTAGAAGCGGTCAGGATATATTTCTTATCAGTTGAAAGATTTGGATATGGCCTATGCGCCTCCTTATTCTTCCTCCAAGAACCCTGTGAATATGGCCGGTTTTACGACGCAGTGATGCATGACCGCTGTCTCATGGAAACGGCGACTGCCTGCGGAATGGAGCAATACTAATATTATATTGATTTTTGTCATCTTCTAATATATAATGCAGTTTGTTAAAAAAATGAAAGGAAGATTGACATGGTCAGGAATTACAAAAAAACTCTGACAGCCTGCTACCTTGGCTTCATTACGCAGGCAATCGCTGCGAACTTTGCCCCTCTGCTCTTTTTAAGATTTCATACGGAGTATCATATTCCGTTGGGAGAAATAGCTCTTGTTTCTACGGTGTTTTATCTGACCCAGCTGGTGGTGGATCTTTTGTGCTCTTATTTTGCAGACAGCATCGGGTATCGCAGATGTGTCGTAGCTTCGGAATTATGTGCGGCTGCAGGGCTTATTGGGCTTGCATTTTTCCCTGATTTGCTACCAAACCCTCTGACCGGCATTATCGTAAGCGTCATGATTTATGCGGTTGGAAGCGGTTTAATTGAAGTATTGTGCAGTCCTATTGTAGAGGCCTGTCCTTTTGAGCACAAAGAAGCGACAATGAGTCTGCTGCATTCGTTCTATTGCTGGGGTTCGGTAGGCGTCGTGCTTTTATCTACCATTTTCTTTTCCGTTTTTGACATCAGAAATTGGAAATGGATTGCCTGTGTTTGGGCGCTCATTCCGCTTTATAACATTTATAATTTTGCAACATGTCCAATCGAACGTTTGTCTGAGGATAGCAACGGCATGAAAATGAGCGGTTTGTTCCGGATACCTGTTTTTTGGATTGCGGCGATTCTTATGGTATGTGCTGGGGCCTCCGAGTTGTCGATGGCTCAATGGGCTTCCGCATATACGGAGTCGGCGCTGGGATTGACAAAAGCAATGGGCGATCTTGCGGGCCCCTGCATGTTCGCCGTAACGATGGGTATCAGCCGTGTTATTTTCGGAAAATACGGACATAGACTGGATTTGATGAAGTTCATGATTGGTTCGGGGTTCCTGTGTCTGCTCTGTTATATATCAGCTTCTATATCTGACAACCCGGTTCTTGGATTAATTGGCTGTATTATGTGCGGTTTTTCTGTTGGCATTATGTGGCCCGGAACCATCAGTATCTGCTCTGAACGGCTTCCCAATGGGGGAACTGCTATGTTTGGTCTGCTTGCTATGGCAGGTGATTTGGGCGGGGCATTCGGACCGGGGCTGGTCGGTAATATTACACAATATACAGGGGATGACTTGAAAAAAGGGATGCTTGCGGCCTGTATTTTCCCACTGGTATTGCTGTTCTCCCTTTTTCTGTTGAAAAATCTTCGCAGAGATAAAACAAAAGCCGTTATTTAGAATACGGACTATGGCTGCTGATAGGGACATGGAGTATTCTTGCGGTAATAGCATAAAATAATGCAATTCTGTACTGACTTTTGGAAAATGAAGATATCTTACAAGAAATTAGCAAACATTCTGAGTATAATGTAGAAGTGCGAGGAGGTGTTACCATGCAGAAAGAAATACGGACAGTCTGCTATGATGACGATTTACATCTTGAAGCATATCGTTTTGAGGGAATCGCACAGCCGTTTCCCAATCATTTTCATGATTTCTATGTGATTGGCTTTATAGAAGCAGGGACACGCTGTTTATCCTGCAAAAATAAAGAATATACAGTAGGTCAGGGAAATATCCTTTTGTTTCATCCAAACGATAACCACAGTTGTGTGCAATGTGACGGAGGGACGCTTGACTCCCGGAATTATATTCCAGAGTACAGTAAAGAAATAGAGAAGACTTGCACATTTATGGCAGAGCATATCACACTCGATAACCTCTGTAAATGCAGCGGTCTTAGTAACTCCACATTGCTTCGTGCGGTTACCAAATCAAAAGGAGTTACGCCATACAGGTATCTTCAGACGGTTCGCATAGGCAAAGCAAAGGAACTGTTGGAGCAAGGCGTAACCGCGGCCTCTGCCGCTATACAGACAGGCTTTTCAGACCAGAGCCACTTTTCTAATTTTTTGCATATGTTTATCGGATTGTCGCCTGCCGCATACAAACGCATTTTTAAGGGGGGAGGCAGGAATCATGGATAAAAAAACTACCACGGGACATATCACAGCTCTGATTACGATTGTGATATGGGGAAGAACTTTCATATCCACCAAGATACTGCTTGCAGATTTCACACCGATAGTAATACTGTTTTTCAGATTTTTGCTTGGATTACTTGTGCTGATAGCTGTATATCCGAAGCGGTTAAAAATAAAGGATAAAAAACAGGAGCTTATATTCGCAGCGGCGGGACTGTGCGGGATATGCCTATACTATCTGCTTGAAAATATAGCTTTAACCTATACAATGGCATCGAATGTCGGTGTTATTATTTCTGTCGCTCCGTTTTTTACTGCCGTTTTATCTCATGTATTTCTAAATACAGAAGAAAAGCTAAGAGCCGGGTTTTTGGTTGGGTTTATTGTCGCTATGACAGGAATATATCTTATCAGCTTTAGCGGCAGGAAACTGGAGCTGAATCCGGTCGGTCTGCTGCCATCAGCATTTGTTCCGAAAAGCTCATCTATCTCTCCCATAGGCATACCGCAGCACTGACAAAATCTCTGACTCGTCTCGTTCATATTCTTTTCCTCCGTCTTTCCAATGTGTTCAAAATCTGTACAAAACTCAATTGCTGTTACATCTCTAATATAGCACACATATCCCGACACCATTTGTCAGGGTTTATTTTTCATATATTAATTTTGCCTGTTCTGCTACGACTTCTTTCAAATACGCAGGTGAAAGTATATCTACCTGCATTCCAAAGGACAGCAGAAAACCGGTTAGCCATCCGTCTTCCGGCATCCTTACGGAGGCGATTAAATCCCCGTTCGCCTGCATCTGTATCTGGTCTTTGTCAAATTCATCGTACACGCGGTATGCCATTTCCGCCGGAAAACGAAGCGTAATCTGGTTATATTCTTCCCCGGAAACTTCCGCCTGTTTCGGAATCTTACGATGCAAAAAACTTTCATCCAAAATCCCGATATCCAAAATACGGTTTAATTTAAAGATCCGCCACTGCTCTTGTATAGAAGCTCCGAAAACGTGACGCCTTACGGCTTAGATTCTGAGGAAAACAAGAATGTCCCCCCTGAGTACAGATATTATATCATATGATTTATGTTTATTCAATATTATATTATGTCTATTATTATCTAACCGTAAGGGCGAGGTCTGAACTGTTACATTCAGCCTGTTGCCGGTGCTCTTCTTCACGCCAGCACCCTCGCTTCGCCGAAGCAGACCCCGCACATCTCCCAAAGGGTTTTTATTATATAGGGAACGAGGTTTCCCAAAAAAAAGCCGGACGTTTCCGGCTTTTTTCTACTCGTCCACAAACTGTAACGGATCAATCGGCTGCCCGTCTTTGCGCATCTCATAATACACATTACAGCCTTCCACTGAATAATACTTGGTCGGCTGACTCACATATCCGATTACCGTATTTGCATTTACATAGTCGCCGGTGTTGACCGGAACTTCCTTCAGCTGTCCTACAAACAACTCGTATCCATTTCCCAAATCCAGATTAACTGTCGTACCGGTCTGTGCCGTCACGTCGATGGATTTTACAACTCCTGCCGCGCCGCTGATGACCTGGTCTCCCTCTGCGCCGGATATAATCAGCGCCGGATTGTACTTATACTGGTCAAGGGTAGAGAAGTAAACGGTTTTATCCATGCTGAAATTCAATAATATCTGCCCGTTTACCGGCCACAATAACTGACTGGTTTCGGTAAAACTAAGAGCTGTCTGGCTTCCAGCTGTCTCCGCCGTATTTACCGGAACATCCTGAGACTCATCTGCGGAACCTTCACCGATTTCTTCCTTCACTTCTTCTGTTTCCTTATCTTTTTCATCATCCTTTGTACTGATAACCAGCTTATCTGTATTTGCTGATTTTGTCTGCACCTTCGTCTTGTTTTTGTCGCTGTCGGTCTCGTCCATCGTTCTGGCCTCCTGACGGTCAGATTCCTGGTAACTTTTCAGTGTATATGTTCCCACAATCGCAACTGCCGCCGCAAAACAAATTGCAATTCCAACAGACGCACCTCTTTTTCTTGAAGGCTTTGGCCTCTTATTCATATTCATCACCTCTGGCTATATTTTTACCAGAAGCATATTCTTTTATTCAGTATCTCTCACAATATCTGTAACTTCTTTCAATTCTGTTCCCTCAAAAAAATATGCCAGAATTTCGCTAAATACGTTTCCGTCTTTCGCCATCCGGTTTGCCGTATACTGGCTCATTCCCAATCCATGTCCAACTCCTCTGGTGGTAATCCGAAGTTTCCCATCATAGTTCTGTAAAGTAAAACAACTGGAGGCAAGTCCATATGTTTTCCGAAATTCTTCACCGCTTACCGTCTCTTCCCCTGCCCGGACGTTCAGTACATATCCGGCCGTATCTGTCCCGGTAACTTCGACGTCCATTTCCTCTAAAATAATGGTCCGTATCTGCTCTTTTGACTCGATATCCAGGGGACATTCTTTTATTTTCAAGTAGGGGTAATCCTCGCTTCCAAGTACCTCTGCCCCATCCCTGGTATTCCCGTTAGTCAGCCTGCAATAAGGCACATTTGCCGGCTGCTCCCCATACATCAGCACTTGTCCATCTGTCTGCTCCCAGGCGGATTTTAATTTGTCATAATAAGTGCTGTACTTTCTGCCTCCCCACTGCTTTCGCATCTCATCTGCTGTCCAGAACTCATCCGGAAGGACGACTCCGCTTCCTCCCTCTAGAATCTGGCCGTAAACAGTCGTCCGCACCAGCACTGCCTGCGCCTTTAGCGCTTCTTCTTCATAAGAAGCCGGTATTTCTTTCGCCAGCCTTCCTATGCAGTACTCCTCGATAGACATTTCCGTTTCTTTTCCTTCATTTTCCACCATAATATACCCCTCGTCCACATTTGCAGAGGTTGTTACGGTTGGTCCATTTAGAAAAACGGTAATAATATACGGCAGCAGCGCAATAATTAACAGATAGCTTCCCAGTCGTTTCATTCTCTGTAACATAAAAAGCCCTCCCCTACGTTTAATGTATGAGAGGGCTTTTTGTTTTATTCACATCCTGTCCGATAATTATTCATCTGTTTTAACTGTAATCTTATCCAGATGCCAGATATCTGATACATACTCTTCAATGGTTCTGTCGGAAGAGAATTTACCGCAGCAGGCTGTATTAAGAAGCGCTTTCTTTGCCCAGCCTTCCTCGTCTCTGTATGCTTCCTCCACCTTCTCCTGAGCCTGCGCATAAGCCCGGAAATCTTTCAGGATAAAGTACATATCCGGGCGGTCGCTGCCTTTCTTATTCAGCAGACAGTTATATAAATCGCGGTACTTTTCGGTATCGCCGTGTGCATACGTGCCGTCCACAAGCTGATTTACCACCCGGCGGATTTCTTCATCATTATTATAGATGTCATATGGATTGTAGCCGCTGTTTTTCTCGTAATTCATAACCTCATCCGAACTCAGTCCGAAGATAAATGCATTTTCTGCGCCCACTTCTTCTACAATCTCCACATTCGCGCCGTCCATTGTACCAATGGTTGGAGCGCCATTTAGCATAAATTTCATATTACCGGTTCCAGACGCCTCTTTTGATGCCGTCGAAATCTGTTCGCTCACGTCCGCCGCCGCGAAAATCAGTTCTGCGTTTGATACGCGGTAATCCTCAATAAATACGACCTTTAATTTACCATTTACGTTCTTATCGTTATTTACCACATCGGCAACCGAATTGATCAGCTTAATAATCTCCTTTGCACGAATATATCCGGCAGAAGCCTTCGCGCCGAAAATAAACGTTCTTGGATAGAACTCCATTTCCGGATTGTCTTTCAGTTTGTTATACAGATACATCACATGCAGAATATTCAAAAGCTGACGCTTATATTCATGAAGTCTTTTTACCTGAACGTCAAAAATAGAGCGCGGGTCAACCTCAACGCCGTTATGCTGTAAAATATAAGCGGCAAGGCGTTCTTTGTTCTTAAATTTAATTTCCATGAACTCTTTTTGCGCCTTCTCGTCATCCGCATACTTCTTAAGACCGGACATCAGCGACAGATCCGTCGCCCATTCGTCGGTTCCAAGCTTCTTTGTTACCCAGTCGGCAAGCAGCGGGTTGCCATGCATCAGAAAACGTCTCTGGGTGATTCCGTTGGTCTTGTTATTGAATTTCTGCGGCATCATCTCATAGAAATCCTTCAGTTCGCGTTTTTTCAGAATCTCTGTGTGAAGCCTTGCAACACCGTTCACAGAATAACCTGCAACGATGGCAAGATGCGCCATCTTCACCTGACCGTCCCGGACAATGGCCATATTCTTTACCTTCTCATAATTACCCGGATATGCCGCTTCCACTTCAAGCAGGAAGCGCCGGTCTATCTCCTGAATGATCTGGTAAATTCTTGGAAGCAGCTTCGAGAATAAGTCAACCGGCCATTTCTCAAGCGCTTCCGCCATAATTGTATGGTTCGTATACGCGCAGGACTTTGTGGTAACCTCCCATGCCTCGTTCCATCCTAACTGATAATCATCCAGAAGGATTCTCATGAGCTCTGCAACCGCAACGGTCGGATGGGTATCATTCATCTGGAAGGTTGCCTTTTCATAGAGCTTGCGTACGTCGTCATGATCTCCCATATATCTTGCAACTGCTGCCTGAAGACTCGCAGACACAAAGAAATACTGCTGTTTCAGACGAAGTTCCTTTCCATTATAGTGATTGTCATTCGGATACAGTACGTCTACAATCGTCTTAGCCAGATTCTGCTGTTCCACCGCCTTTAAGTAATCACCCTTGTCAAAAGACTCTAACTGGAAGTCTACAATCGGCTCTGCATCCCAGATACGCAGCGTATTAACCTGGTTATTGTTATAGCCAACAATCGGATAATCATAGGGGATTGCACGAACCGACTCATAATTTTCCTGCTTAAATAACGTCTTACCTGTTGCGTCGTCATATTCTACCCGGATATTACCGCCAAAGCGGATTTCCTTCGCATATTCCGGTCTTCTAAGTTCAAAGGGATTCCCGTATCTCAGCCAGTTATCCGGCTTCTCAACCTGATGACCATTCTCAATCTGCTGTTTAAACATACCGTAATGGTAACGAATCCCGCATCCGTAAGCCGCATAGCCAAGAGACGCCAGAGAATCCAGGAAACATGCCGCCAGACGTCCCAGACCTCCGTTTCCAAGGGCTGGGTCCAACTCCTGATCTTCAATGAAGTTCAGGTCAATATTCATCTCCTCAAGCGCATCCTTTACTTCTTTATATGCAGTCATATTAATCAGGTTGTTGCCGAGGGCGCGCCCCATCAAAAACTCCATAGACATATAATATACAATCTTTGGGTCGTCTTTATCGAACTGCTTCTGGGTTGCCATCCAGTCGTCGATAATCGCCTCTTTCACAGCGTAAGAAACCGCCTGAAACTGCTCCTGAGGCGAAGCCTCCGCCAACTCTTTCCGGTACAGACGTCTGCAGTTATCCAGTACCTCTTTTTTAAATGTTGTTTTGTCAAATCTTGCATTCATAGCTTTTCATTCCCTCTTATCCTAATTTTTCTACACCGAGCGTCACTTTCTCCCCGTTAATCTTCCACTCTTTCACATATCCTGCGGGAGCGGCGTTTCGAACAGTCTGAGCCAGTGTTTCTGAACTGATCGTCTCCGCATTATCTGCAAATACCCGGACTGCTTTCCCGCTTCCTTCGTAAGTAATGGCAATCTGATCCATCACCTCGAAGTCCGCCTCTTTGCGCATGGTCTGAACTTTGCTGATAATTTCGCGGACAAATCCTTCTTCCAAAAGCTTTTCGGTTAAATTGGTATCTAACACAACGGTAATTCCATTATCATTCTCAGATACATACCCCTCCATCTGAGCCGTTTCAATCAGAAGGTCTTCCCGGAACAAGGTAATCTCCTGTCCGTTTATCGAAAACTTTAACGCATCCGATGCATTCAATTCATCCATCGCCGCATTTCCATCCAGTTCACTGAGTGCAGTCTTAATTCCACCTAACATTTTACCATACTTTGGCCCCACTGTCTTTAGCTGAGGCTTAAAAGTATAAGAAGTAAAATCCCTTACGTCTTGTGTAAATGTTACAGCTTTTACATTCAACTCGTCCTTTACAATATCCTGGTAAAATTCCGGCAGCGTAAAATCAGCTTTTACAAACATCCGTCCGATTGGCTGGCGGTTCTTAATATTCGCCGTATTGCGGCAGGCGCGGCCCATAACCACCAATTTCAGAACCTCTTCCATATTCGCTTCCAGTTCTTTGTCAATCTTCGTCTCATCCGCAGCCGGAAAATCACACAGATGAATACTTTCCGGCGCGCCGCTATCCACGCTTCTTACCAGATTCTGGTAAATCTCTTCAGTCATAAACGGAACCATGGGAGCCGCTGCCTTACAGCATTCAACCAAAGCAGTATACAGCGTCATATACGCGTTAATCTTATCCTGCTCCATTCCCTTCGCCCAGAAACGCTCCCGGCTTCGCCTTACATACCAGTTGCTCATATCGTCCACAAAATCCTGCAGCGCTCTTGCAGCCTCCGGAATCCGGTAATTCTCCAGATTCTCATCCACCGTCTGAATCAGCGTATTCAGTTTGGACAACAGCCATTTATCCATTACCGATAATTTCCCGTATTCCAACGAATATTTCGACGCGTCAAATTCATCAATATTCGCATACAGAACAAAGAATGCATAGGTATTCCAAAGCGTACCCATAAATTTACGCTGCCCCTCCACAACGGCCTTGCCATGGAAACGGTTCGGCAGCCATGGCGCGCTGTTCACATAGAAATACCAGCGGATTGCATCCGCCCCGTAAGTCTCAAGCGCATCAAACGGGTCTACGGCATTCCCCTTAGATTTGCTCATCTTCTGACCGTTCTCATCCTGCACATGACCCAGGACGATTACGTTCTTATATGGCGCTTCATTAAAAATCAGCGTCGAAATCGCAAGCAGCGAATAGAACCATCCTCTGGTCTGGTC
>CATJPU010000204.1 GCA_949742505.1 uncultured Lachnospiraceae bacterium
GCAAAGGAAGTATAGTATAAAAAGACGTTGAACTGATATATCTGATACACATCTGGCAGTTTCTGCCACTATAATTCCTACAGTAAATTTACGCCGCCGACCGGATTTGTTCTTATTGCCAGAGAAGAAAATTAACTGTATAATAAACATAAGATATCGATCCTTAAAAGGGAGATACTTATGAAAGGATAAACATATGCAGAAAAAGGCACCCGATTATGATAACATATGGGATGCGGTCATGCAGAAATTTCCATGCCGAGATTTTCGATTATTTATAGTAAGAGGACGGAAAAAACTCCGAAAACGACAATAATTACATTTACATTTCCCGATGGCCAGTTGTCGTTAGAGGCGGCGGCTGATTATTTAAAACAGTATGGAAAACGGCCGGTGTAGGTGCATGACAGATATGAGAGATATTGACAGGTAATAGAGAAACCTGGAAAAAGGATGGAAGACTGATGTAAAATAAAGGGAAAGTACAAGGAGGAATCATTATGCTGACGATAGGAGCACATATGTCTATCGCAGGAGGAATTGCAAAGACTGCAAAGAATGTTGTAGCGATGAAAGCGAATACGATGCAGATTTTCAGCCGCAATCCCCGGGGGTCGAATTACAGGAATTATGAGCAGAAGGAAGTGGATGCTTTTCAGGATATCCGGCGCAGGCATGGATTCGGACCATTGCTTGCCCATGCGCCCTATACGATGAACCTGGCCAGCGGGAATGAGAAAACTTATGAATTTGCCTGCATGGTGATTCAGGAGGATCTTGTGAGGATGGATGCTCTCGGTATAGAGAATCTGGTTTTTCATCCTGGCAGTCATACAGGAATCGGTGCAGACGCAGGGATTAGGAATATTATTCGCGGCCTGAATCAGGCGATGACAGAGACGCAGAATATTACGGTGCTTTTGGAAACGATGAGCGGGAAGGGAACGGAAATCGGCGTAACCTTTGAGGAACTAAGGCAAATCCGGGACGGCGTCCGCTTTCCGGAAAACATCGGCGTCTGTCTGGATACCTGCCATGTATTTGCGGCCGGGTATGATATTGTCCATGATTTGGACGGCGTACTGGAAGAGTTTGACCAGGTTCTTGGCTTACCGCTTCTGAGGGCGGTTCATCTCAATGACAGCATGATGCCCTTTGGCTCCCATAAGGACCGGCATGCCGCAATCGGGGCAGGGGAGATTGGGCTGGACGCGCTGCTTAAGGTGCTGACGCATCCCGCCCTTAAGGACCTGCCGTTTTACTTAGAGACTCCCTTTGATGAAGAAGGGCATGGGAAAGAGATTGCTATGCTTAGGGAGGAATTAGACAGCCGGTAAGACAGCGTTTGGATAAGGAAAAGAAGATGATATAATTTGAAAAGTGTGGGGAGGGCTAATCCGGTGAGGGAACAATTGCATTTGAAAAAGATTGCGGTGATACATACTGATTTTTCGGAGAAATTCGGGATTCCCAGACAGAGCGGACTGGCTCCTGCAAAGGGAAGAATTGTATTTGAGCCGGAATACCGCAATCCGGATGCGTTGAGAGGGATAGAAAACTATTCTCATCTCTGGCTTATCTGGGGGTTCTCGGAGGTTCCGGAAAAGGAGTGGCAGCCAACGGTGCGCCCGCCCCGTCTGGGCGGCAACCGGCGGATGGGAGTATTTGCTACCAGGTCGCCTTTTCGGCCTAATCCAATCGGTTTGTCTCTGGTTGAACTGGTTTCTGTGGATTCGGAGAAAGATATAGGGCCGACGCTTCTGGTGCAGGGAGTGGACATGCTGGATGAAACGCCGGTTTATGATATTAAGCCATATCTTCCTTATGCGGAGGGAGTAAAGGATGCAGCCGGGGGATTTGCGGAAGAGGTAAAGGGCGTAAAGCTTCAGGCGGAGATTTCGGAAGAATGGAAGACGGAAATTCCGCCGGATAAGAGAGAGGTATTGGAAGAAATTCTGAGACAGGACCCCAGGCCCGCTTATCAGGATGACCCGGAGCGAGTTTACGGGATGCATTTTGCAGGGCTGGAAATAAAATTCCGGGTAATTGATAAAAAAGCTGTCGTCTGCGGAGTTTATAAAAATAAAGACTGAGAGTTACGATTGAGCATTTCCGGCAGATGTGGTAAGATAGATAGCAGTAATGGTTCCTGCTTGCAGGAAGCGGCTGCCACATTATCTGCGTAAAGGAAAATGGCTGTGAATAGCGATATTTACAAGAGGTGAAGGTATATGAGATGGAATAAATTCAGAATAAAGACCACGACAGAGGCGGAGGATGTTATCTGCAGCAGTCTGATGGAGATTGGGATTCAGGGTGTAGAGATTGAAGACAAGGTTCCTCTGTCTGCGCAGGATAAGGAGCAGATGTTTGTAGATATTCTGCCGGAGTTCGGAGAGGACGACGGGACGGCATATATCAGCTTTTATCTGGAGGAGGGAGAGGACAAGGAGACGGTTCTTTCCGCAGTGAAGGAAGAGCTGGAAGAGATTGCCGCTTTTATGGATGTGGGAGCGGCGGAGATTGAAGAATCCCAGACGGAGGATTTGGACTGGATCAATAATTGGAAGAAATATTTCCATCAGTTTACCATTGACGATGTGCTGATTATTCCTTCCTGGGAGGAAGTTACGCCGGCGGATGCGGATAAGATGGTGATTCATATTGACCCGGGAACCGCGTTTGGTACCGGGATGCATGAGACGACACAGCTTTGTATCCGGCAGTTAAAGAAGTATGTGACAGATGAGACTGTGATTCTGGATGTGGGCTGCGGAAGCGGTATTCTGGGGATGCTGGCGCTGAAATTCGGGGCAAAGCATTCTGTGGGCACAGATCTGGACCCCTGTGCGATTACCGCAACTCATGAGAATATGGAGGCAAATGGTATCAACCGGCAGCAGTATGAGGTTATGATTGGAAATATCATTGATGATAAAGCGGTACAGAAGAAGGCGGGATATGGCCGGTTTGATATTGTGGCGGCTAATATTCTGGCAGATGTGCTGGTTCCGTTGACGCCTGTGGTCAGGGAGCATTTAAAGATCGGAGGAATCTATATTACCAGCGGGATTATTGACGATAAAGAAGAGACGGTTGTGGAAGCTGTTAAGGCGGCCGGATTTGAAGTGCTGGAGGTAACTTATCAGGGCGAATGGGTATCTGTGACGGCCAGAAAAAATTCGAACACGCTCTGAAAAGAAGGGGCGGCAGATGGCGGGAATGAATTTTTGGCATGCTCTGGATGGAGAACAGGGAGAGGAGAATATGCAGCATTTTTTTGTGACAACGGACCGGGTGGAGAAGCCCTATATTTATATAGAAGGTTCGGATGTCAATCATATGAAAAATGTCCTTCGCATGAAGACAGGAGAGCGATTGTCGGTCAGCGACGGAGATAATCATAAATATTTGTGCCGGATAGATGGTTATGGGGAAGGCAGGGCAGCGCTGGAGATTCTGGAAGAAGAGACGGCGGATACGGAGCTTGCGTCTAAGATTTATTTGTTCCAGGGGCTTCCAAAAGGAGATAAGATGGACCTGATTATTCAGAAGGCGGTGGAACTTGGGGTATACAGGGTGGTTCCTGTTGCCATGAAACGCTGTGTAGTCAGGCTGGACGCAGGGAAGGCCGAAAAGAAGGCGGCCCGGTGGAATGAGATCGCAAAGGGAGCGGCCAAGCAGTCCGGCAGAGGAAGAATCCCTGCGGTGAGCCGGGTTCTGGGTCTGGAAGAGGCCCTTGCTCTGGCAAAGAAACTTGATGTTTTACTGATTCCCTATGAGCTGGCAGAAGGGATGGAACATACCAGACAGGTGATAGGAGCGATCAGGCCGGGACAGTCTGTGGGAATTATTATTGGTCCGGAGGGTGGATTTGAGAAAGAAGAGGTGGCGGCGGCAATTTCGACTGGGGCGAAGGAGATTACCCTGGGGCGCAGAATCTTAAGGACAGAGACGGCGGGGCTTGCAGTTTTGTCCGTTTTGATGTATCATCTGGAAGATACATAGTAATATATCAGGACACACTGTCAAGAGAGCGGAAACAGCATATTAATATAGTAAGAATAATTAGGGAGTTTATGATGGACGTTTATCTGGATAACTCTGCAACCACCAGAGCTTATGAGCAGGTGGGGGATGTGGTGCGCAAGGTCATGTGCGAAGATTTCGGCAACCCATCTTCCATGCACTACAGGGGAGTGGAGGCAGAGAAATATATAAAAGAGGCAAAAGAAACACTGGCGAAGCTAATGAAGGTACAGACGAAGGAGATTTTCTTTACCTCGGGAGGAACCGAAGGGGATAATCTGGCGCTGATTGGCGGCGCAAGGGCCAATAAGAGGGCGGGAAATCACCTGATTACTTCTTCCATTGAACACCCCGCTATTTTAAATACGATGCGGTTTCTGGAAGAGGAAGAGGGATTCCGGGTCACCTGGCTCCCAGTGGATTCTTACGGGAGAATTAAGCTGGAAGCGTTAAAGGAGGCGCTCTGTAAGGATACGATTCTGGTATCTGTTATGTATGTGAATAACGAGGTGGGTTCTGTACAGCCGATTATGGAAGCGGCAAGTATGGTGAAGGCTTATAATAAGAATATCCTGTTTCATGTGGATGCGGTACAGGGCTTTGGAAAATACCGTATTTATCCCAAAAAACTGAAAGTGGATATGGTGACGGCCAGCGGTCATAAGATTCATGGGCCAAAAGGAACGGGATTTCTCTATATCGGTGAGCATGTGAAGATTAAGCCGATTGTCTTCGGCGGGGAACAGCAGAAGAATGTCCGTTCCGGGACGGAGAATGTGCCGGGAATTGCAGGATTGTCTCTGGCGGCGTCTATGATTTATGAGAATCTGGATGAGAAGGTGGCGCAGATGAGATGTCTGAAGGCACATTTTATAGAAGAAGTGACGAAGATTCCGCAGACTACCATTCATGGCTTATATGATGAGACCAGCGCTCCTCATATTATCAGTGTGGGATTCGCAGGCATCCGCGGCGAAGTTCTGCTTCATGCGCTGGAGGACAAAGGGATCTGCGTATCTTCCGGCTCGGCCTGCGCATCCAACCATCCGGCGATTAGCGGAGTGCTTAAAGGGATTGGAACGAAGAAGGAATATTTGGACGCTACATTGAGATTCAGCATGTCGGAATTTACCACAAGGGAGGAAATCGACTATACGCTGGATACTTTGAATGAACTGGTACCGGCGCTTAGACGCTATACGAGGCATTAAGATTCAGAAAGGAAACTTTAGATGATTTTTCAGACATTTTTGTTAAAATACGGAGAGATTGGCATCAAAGGAAAGAACCGGCATCTGTTTGAGGACGCCCTGGTAAGGCAGGTCAGGTATTCGTTAAGAGATTTGGAAGGGGACTTCCGGGTGCACAAATCCCAGGCCAGAATCTATGTGGACTGCGAGGGGGATTATGACAGCGACGAGGTGATTGGGAGACTTCAGACCGTATTCGGCCTGGTGGGAATTTGTCCGGTAGTTAGGAAAAGAGACGAAGGATTCGAGGAGCTTAAGAAAGACGTAACTGCATTTATGGATGCGATGTATCCGGATAAGAATATCACCTTTAAGGTGGAAGCGAGAAGAAGCAGGAAGACCTATCCCTTAAATTCTATGGAGATTAACTGTGCGGTGGGCGAGGCGGTTTTAGAGGCGTTTCCGGAAATCCGGGTGGATGTGCATAAGCCGGATGTGCTGCTGCACATTGAAGTCCGTAATGAAATCTATCTCTATTCCCAGATTATTCCGGGACCCGGCGGAATGCCGGTCGGCACCAACGGGAAGGCGATGCTTCTTCTGTCCGGCGGAATTGACAGTCCGGTGGCAGGTTATATGATTGCAAAGCGGGGCGTGGGACTGGAGGCAACTTATTTTCATGCGCCTCCTTATACCAGCGAGCGGGCAAAGCAGAAGGTCGTGGACTTGGCGAAGATTGTGGCCCGGTATGCGGGTCCCATCCGCCTGAATGTGGTAAATTTTACGGACATACAGCTCTATATCTATGATCAGTGCCCTCATGACGAGTTAACTATTATTATGCGCAGGTATATGATGAAGATTGCGGAGCATTTTGCGGAGGAGAGCGGCTGTCTTGGCCTGATTACGGGGGAAAGTATCGGGCAGGTGGCCAGCCAGACCATGCAGAGTCTTGCGGCGACTAATGAGGTCTGCACCCTTCCGGTTTACCGTCCTCTGATTGGATTTGATAAGCAGGAAATTGTAGAAGTGTCTGAAAAAATCGGGACTTATGAAACTTCGATTCAGCCTTTTGAGGATTGCTGTACCATCTTTGTGGCAAAGCATCCGGTAACAAAGCCGAGTATTAAGATTATCAGGCGCTCGGAGGAGAAATTGGCGGAAAAAATTGATGAACTGGTAAAAACAGCGATTGATACGGTAGAAATAATTGAAGTGCGCTAGAGCATGTTAGCCCCGGCGCACTTCCGGCAAAAACTGTATTCATGTCTATAACCAGCCATGTCTATACCAGATATGGCTGTAATACCTCAAGAACTTTATCTACCTCATCATCAGAGTGGATGTTAAGACTGATTGGCTTGGACAAGTCCAGGCTGAA
>CATJPU010000205.1 GCA_949742505.1 uncultured Lachnospiraceae bacterium
AGAAAACATGAGTATACTGTAAGTACGCTGTATACAAGATACAAGGAGAATACAATGGATAAATTGGAATTAAAGGCACTGGGAAAGGTGAATCTGGGGCTGGATATCCTTGGGAAAAAAGAGAATGGATATCACGAAGTCCGGATGGTGATGCAGACTGTATACCTTTATGACAGGGTTATTCTTGAGAGGAGCAGAACGCCGGGAATCAGAATTGAGACGAATTTAAAGTTTCTTCCGGTGAATGAGAATAACATTGCTTATAAGGCGGCGGAACTGCTGAAGAATGAATTTGGAATCGACGAGGGAATTAAGATAATTCTGGATAAGCACATTCCGGTGGCGGCCGGAATGGCAGGAGGAAGCAGCAATGCGGCGGCGGTTCTCTTTGGAATGAACCGGATGTATGGATTGGGGCTTTCTGAGGAAGAGCTGAAGAAACGGGGAGTGAACTTAGGCGCTGACGTCCCTTACTGCATCATGCGGGGAACTGTATTGGCAGAGGGAATCGGTGAGAAGCTCACTCCCCTTCCGTCGATTCCGAAATGTTACGTATTAATTGCGAAACCGCCGCTAAGTGCGTCTACGGAGATAGTTTATGAGAAGTATGACGCCTTAAGTCAGGTGGAACATCCGGATATTGATGGAATTATACAGGGATTGGAAATTGGGGACATCGGGCGTGTGGCGTCTGGTATGGGGAATGTGCTGGAACAGGTAATGCTAAAGGAATACCCGGTTATCGCTCAGATTAAAAAGGCTATGCTGGATTTGGGAGCGTTGGGGGCTTTGATGAGCGGCAGCGGTCCCACTGTATTCGGTCTGTTTGAATCCAGAAGTCAGGCAAGAATGGCGGCCCGGAAAATCAAGAGCAGGAATCTGACCAGACAGGCCTATGTGACGAATGTACACAATGTGAGGAGAATAGAATGAAAGAACCAAGTTTTGAAGTGAAAATGAATGAGTATCTGCCGCTTCGGGATGTGGTGTTTCAGACCCTTAGACAGGCAATTCTAAAAGGAGAGCTTAAGCCGGGAGAACGGCTGATGGAGATTCAGCTGGCGAAGAAGCTGGGCGTTAGCCGGACTCCAATCCGGGAGGCAATCAGAAAGCTGGAACTGGAGGGTCTGGTGCTGATGATTCCCAGAAAAGGGGCGGAAGTGGCGGAGATTACTGAGAAGAATTTGAGAGACGTGCTGGAAGTGAGGGAGGCTCTGGAGAAACTTGCTGTGCAGCTGGCCTGCGACCACATTACAAAGGCGCAGTTAAGAGAACTTCGCCTGGCGGCAGGGACGTTTCAGGATGTTTTGAACAGCGGGAATGTGACGGCGATTGCCGAGGCAGACGAGCGTTTCCATGATTTGATTAGTCTGGCGACGGGGAATGAGAAACT
The DNA here is from genome assembly GCA_949742505.1 of uncultured Lachnospiraceae bacterium. GTDB lineage: Bacteria > Bacillota > Clostridia > Lachnospirales > Lachnospiraceae > Claveliimonas. Next base: position 1,394 of record CATJPU010000205.1, read on the forward strand.
GATTCAGATTCTGAATAATTTAAGGGAACAGATGTACCGCTACCGGGTGGAATACCTGAAAGACGAGGCGGTATTTCCCCAGCTTTTGGAGGAACATGAAAGCCTGATTTGCGCGATTGAAAGGCGGAAGAAGGAACAGGCGGCAGAGATTGTATGCCGTCATATCAAAAATCAGGCCGAAGCAATCAGCGGAGCAATCCGTATAAAAAACGGCGAAAAGGAATAATCCGGTAAATCTATGTCCATACTCCTAATACATCATACCTTGTGAAACGGCCGAATGGCCATAATGGGGTGCCCGTAGGGTATAGCATGTTAGACATGTTATTGTGAAAGGAGCGTGTACATAATGAAAATCATAGACAGATTAATCGGACAAGAGGTAAGAAGAGAAGAATATATTTCCCGGCGGATTCATGGGATTTGTCTGGGAATTTCCATCGTGATTGCGGCGGCACTTACCGGCTGGGCGGTCATGCAGAGGGGGCTTCTTGTAGAAGCGAGAACAGAGCGGGCGGCAGCAGAGCTTGCAGGGAATGTACTTCGTTTCCATGTGCTTGCCGACAGCGACAGTCAGAGAGACCAGCAGGTGAAAATGCAGGTGAAGAGCGCGGTTATTTCCTATTTGCAGGAAAAACTGGACGGACAGAATAGTTTGAGAGAGACAAAAGAATATGTTCAGGAACATCTGGAAGAGATACAGGAAGTGGCGCAGGAGACGGTAAGACAGGAAAACAGTGAAGATACAGTGACAGCAGAGCTCGTAAGGGATGAATTTCCGGAAAAGACCTATGGAGACGTAACGTTTCCGAAAGGGACTTATGAGGCTTTAAGAATCCGGATTGGAAGCGGCAAGGGGCATAACTGGTGGTGCTGTCTGTATCCGAATCTGTGTTTTACAGATTCGGTTTGCGGGAAAGTAGTGCCGGAAGATAAGCAGGAACTGGAAGGCGTGTTGGATGAGGACGCTTATGAGATGATCACCTGCACCTCAGACTTTAAGATAAAATGGTTTTTCTTCTCAGAAGAAGAACGATGAAGGAGAGAGAATATGTACGCATTTGACAGCAGAATCCGTTACAGTGAAATTGACCATAATGAGAAGATAACGCTGCCGGGAATTATTAATTATTTTCAGGACTGTAGTATTTTTCATTCAGAAAGCATTGGTTTTGGGGTAAGCCGGCTGAAAGAGGAAGAGCGGGGCTGGGTATTGTCCGGCTGGCAGATTGTGGTGGAGCGTTATCCGGCGCTTGGAGAGACTGTTAAAGTGTGTACCTGGCCGACAAGTTTCAAAGGAGTTCTGGGCGAGCGGAATTTTCTGATGATGGATAAAGACGGCGCCCATGCGGCTTATGCCAATTCTGTGTGGGCTTATATGGACAGGAAGAAGGGAAGACCGGTAAAGCCTGGTGAAGAGGAGATTAATGCGTATGGCATGGAGGAGCCTCTGCTTATGGACTATGCGCCCCGGAAAATCTCTCTTCCGGCGCGGAGCCGGGAGGGAAAGAGCTTCCCGGTACGCAAATATCATATAGACACCAATGAGCATGTAAATAACTGCCAGTATGTACAGATGGCGTTAGAAGCGCTCGAAGAGGAGATGAAGGTCAGGCAGCTTCGGGTAGAATATAAGAAATCAGCGGTATATGGCGATAGGATTCTTCCGAAGATTGCAAGAGAAGCGGAACGTACGGTGGTGGAACTTTGCGACATGGAGGGAAGCCTATATGCTGTTGTAGAATTGATGCAATAGTGAGGCCGCAGGCTGAATTGTTACGAATTGATGGGAGAATAACAGATGATAATAGAAAAGAACCTTGGAAAAAAGGTAAGCTTAACGGCGGTAAAGAAAGTAGACTTCGGAGTCTATTTAGGAACAACAGAGGACAAAGTGCTGCTTCCGGACAAACAGGTGCCGGAGGGGATTGAGATTGGGGACTCGGTGGAAGTTTTTCTATATAAGGATTCCAGAGACCGGATGATAGCGACTACCAGGGAGCCGAAACTTACATTAGGTCAGGTGAAGGCGCTGAAGGTGTCAGACACAGGGAAAATCGGGGCATTTCTTGACTGGGGGCTGGAGAAGGATTTGCTGCTTCCGTTTAAAGAACAGACGGCTAAGGTAGAGCAGGGCGACGAATGTCTGGTAAGCCTTTATGTGGATAAGAGTAAGAGGCTCTGTGCAACAATGAAGGTATATGAGAAGCTTAGGAAAGACTCTCCTTATAAAAAAGACGACAGAGTACAGGGAATGATTTACGAAATGAGTGATAATTTCGGCTGGTTTGTGGCAGTGGATGATATGTATTGCGGGCTGGTTCCTAAGAGGGAGATTTGCGGAACCCATAAGGTAGGAGACAGAATCGAGGCGAGAGTCACCGGTGTGAAACCAGATGGAAAGCTGGATTTGAGCATACGGGAGAAGGCGTTTGTTCAGATGGATTTGGACGCTGAACATCTGCTTCGGGAGATGAAGAGGCGGGGCGGCGCTTACCCCTTTACGGATAAAGCAGGAGCAGAACTGATTAAGAGGGAAACGGGACTGAGCCGGAATGCCTTTAAGCGGGCTGTCGGCAGGCTTTTGAAGGCGGGGAAAATTGAGATAACAGATAAGGAAATCCGGCTGAAGTAAGTGAGCAGACCTCATTCACAAGATGAATTTTCATGGATTTGCGAAGGCTGCTGTGAACGGAGCGAGCAGGAAATCAGTACATAAGAAAGCAGGGTGCGGCAATGGCATTTGCACATTTACACGTTCATACAGAGTACAGTCTGTTGGACGGTTCAAATAAGATTAAAGAGTGTATCGAACGGGTGAAAGAACTGGGCATGAGCAGCGTGGCGATTACAGACCATGGCGTAATGTTCGGGGTGATTGATTTTTACCGGGCGGCTAAGGCGGCCGGAATCAAACCGGTTCTTGGAAGCGAAGTATATGTTGCGCCGGAATCCAGATTCAAAAAGGATGCGGGACAGGGAGGAGACGACCGGTATTATCATCTGGTTCTTCTTGCAGAGAATGATATCGGTTATCATAACCTGATGAAAATTGTGTCCAGAGGATTTACGGAAGGATATTATTATAAACCAAGAGTGGATCTCGAGGTGCTTGAGAGCTATCATGAGGGCGTCATTGCCTTAAGCGCATGTCTGGCGGGCGAGGTGCAGAGGTACGTATCCAGAGGGCTTTATGAGGAGGGGAAGGAAGCGGCGCTCCGTTATGAGAAGATATTTGGAAAAGGGAATTTCTTTCTGGAGCTGCAGGACCATGGGATTCCCTTGCAGCAGACCGTGAATCAGGCGCTCCTTCGTATGAGCGCAGAGACAGGACTGCCCCTTGTGGCCACCAATGACGTACACTATACTTTTGCAGATGATGTGAAGCCTCATGATATTCTGCTGTGTCTGCAGACCGGTAAGAAACTTGCGGATGAGGACCGAATGCGCTATGAGGGCGGACAGTATTACATCAAATCTGAGGAAGAGATGAAGAAGCTCTTTCCTTATGCGCTGGAGGCGCTGGAAAATACCCAGAAGATTGCGGACAGATGCAATGTCGAGATTGAATTTGGAGTGACCAAGCTTCCCAAATACGACGTGCCGGACGGCAAAACTTCCTGGGAATACTTAAATGAGCTGTGCTATGAAGGATTAGAGCGGCTCTATCAGCCGATGCCGGAGGAATTAAGGGAACGGCTGTCCTATGAACTGTCGGTCATTCGGGATATGGGATATGTAGATTACTTCCTGATTGTGTGGGATTTTATCAAATATGCGAAGGATCATGGAATTATGGTGGGTCCGGGGCGCGGTTCCGCGGCGGGAAGCGTGGTTTCTTACTGTCTTGGGATTACGACCATTGACCCGATTAAATATCAGCTTCTGTTCGAGCGTTTCCTGAATCCGGAACGTGTATCTATGCCGGATATTGACGTGGATTTTGCGCCGGAGGGCAGGCAGCAGGTCATTGACTATGTGAGCAGGAAATACGGCTCGGACTGTGTGGTGCAGATTGTTACTTTCGGTACGCTGGCGGCAAGAGGTGTGATTCGCGATGTGGGACGGGTGATGGATTTGCCCTATGCCTTTGTGGATAATATTGCCAAGATGATTCCTCAGGAACTAAATATTACGCTGAAGGGCGCTCTGGAGAAGAACGGAGAACTGCGCAAACTCTATCAGGAGGATGAACAGGTTAAGGAACTGATTGATATGTCCAAGCGTCTGGAAGGACTGCCGAGACACACGTCCATGCATGCGGCGGGGGTAGTAATCAGCCAGAAATCAATTGACGAATATGTTCCTTTATCGCTCGGTTCAGACGGCTCGGTGACAACCCAGTTTACGATGACTACCTTGGAGGAGCTGGGCCTTTTGAAGATGGATTTCTTAGGGCTTCGGAATCTGACGGTGATTAAGAGCGCACAGGAGCTGATAAAGAAGAGTACGGGCAAAGAGATTGATTTAGATAAGATAGATTACAATGATAAATCGGTGCTGGATTATGTGGGAACCGGAAAAACGGACGGGGTGTTCCAGTTGGAAAGCGCCGGAATGAAGAGCTTCATCAAGGAACTAAAACCCCAGAGCTTAGAGGATATTATCGCGGGAATTGCCCTGTACCGCCCGGGTCCGATGGATTTTATTCCCCAGTATATCCGGGGAAAGAATCATCAGGATAGGATTACCTATGATTGTCCTCAGCTGGAGCCGATCTTGGAGCCTACTTACGGATGTATTGTGTATCAGGAACAGGTAATGCAGATTGTGCGGGATTTGGCAGGCTATACCCTGGGACGAAGCGATTTGCTGCGCCGCGCTATGTCCAAGAAAAAGGGCGATGTAATGAAAAAGGAACGCCAGAGCTTCGTGTACGGCAACGAGGCGGAGGGCGTTCCCGGCTGTGTGAACAATGGGATTGACGAGGCAACTGCCAATAAGATATACGATGAGATGATTGATTTTGCCAAATATGCATTTAACAAGTCTCATGCGGCGGCGTATGCGGTGGTATCCTATCAGACGGCATTTTTGAAATACTACTATCCGGTTGAATTTATGGCGGCTCTTATGACTTCTGTCATTGATAATTCCGCCAAGGTATCGGAGTACATTTACAGCAGCCGGCAGATGGGTATTAAGATTCTGCCGCCGGATATCAACAAAGGGGAAGGGGACTTTTCCGTAGATAACGGCAGCATCCGTTATGGTCTGGCAGCCATTAAGAGCGTGGGAAGGCCGGTTATTCAGGCGATTGTGGAAGAGCGGAAGAAAGGCGGTCCCTTTAAGAATCTGAAAGATTTTATGGAGCGGCTCTCCGGCAAGGAAACAAACAAACGTACCATAGAGAATTTCATTAAGGCAGGAGTATTCGACAGTTTCGGCGGTACGAGGAAGCAGTTTATGATGATTTATCTGCAGATTTTAGAACAGGTAAATCAAGAGCGCAAATACTCCATGACAGGTCAGATGTCGCTGTTTGATTTTGTAGATGAAGAGCAAAAAAAGGAATTCGATATTCCCCTTCCGAATGTGGGGGAATATGAGAAGGAGACCATGCTCGCATTCGAGAAGGAGGTTCTGGGAGTTTATCTGACGGGACATCCTCTGGAAGACTATGAGGAGAAGTGGAGAAAGAGCATTACTAAGACGACGCTGGATTTTCAGATTGACGACGAGACCGGGCGGGCGAGGGTTACTGACGGGGCGAAAGAGACGATTGGCGGTATGATTACCGCTAAGACCATCAAGTATACAAGAACGAATCAGGTTATGGCCTTTCTGACGATTGAAGATCTGGCGGGGACAGTGGAGGTTGTGGTATTCCCCAGAGATTATGAGCGGAATCAGAAGTATTTGAATGAAGATGGCAAGGTATTTGTAAGGGGCAGGGTGTCTGAGGAGGATGATGCGCCCAGTAAGTTGATTTGTGAAAAGATTATTCCCTTTGAACAGACGAAGAAAGAGCTGTGGCTCCAGTATGCGGATAAGACGGCGTATCTGGAGGACGAAGCGCATCTCTTTGATATGCTGAAGGAGTCGGAAGGAGAGGATACGGTCGTCATTTACTGTAAGGCAGAGCGGGCGGTAAAGAGAATGCCTGCATGAAGGAATATACAGATTGAGCCGGTGATTCTTGGAAGGCTTGCGAATTATTATGGAGAGGCCAGAGTAAAGGTGGTTGAAAAACCAATTGAAAACAGGTAGCGAATCGGTTACAATGGTCTGAACAGGGAGGGAATGTTGGAATGGAGGATTTAAAGAAGGCACCGATCGGAGTATTTGATTCTGGCGTGGGGGGACTGACGGTGGCCAGAGAGATTATGCGTCAGCTTCCTGATGAGAATATTGTTTACTTTGGAGATACGGCGAGACTTCCTTACGGCAGTAAGTCGAAGGAGTCTATTATTCGTTTCTCCAGACAGATTATCCGTTTTCTGCAGACCAGACATGTCAAGGCAATTGTGATTGCATGCAATACCGCTACGGCGCAGGCATTAGAGACAGTCAGACAGGAGTTTGACACGCCGATTATCGGAGTGATTGAGCCTGGCGCCAGGGCCGCGATTCATGAGACGAAGAATAAGAAAATCGGAGTTGCCGGAACGGAAGGAACCATCTTAAGCCAGATGTATACCAGAGTGATTCATGAACTGGAGCCGGAAGCAGAAGTTATGGGCAAAGCATGTCCATTGTTTGTGCCGTTGGTGGAAGAAGGGTTTACGAAGCACCACATTACCGAAGAGGTGATTGACATCTACTTAAGGGAGATGAAAGAGTCGGAAGTGGATACCATGATTCTTGGATGCACCCATTATCCCCTGCTTCGTTCTGCTATTATAGAATATATGGGCGAAGGAGTTCATATTGTAAATCCTGCGTATGAAGCGGCCATGGATTTGAAGAAGCTGCTGAAGGAAAAGAATATGAGCAAAGAGGACGGAGAATTTAATAAATACGAATTCTACGTCAGCGATGCAGCTGAAAAGTTCAAACAATTTGCTAACTCAGTTCTTCCATATAATGTAGAAACAATTCGTCAGGTCAATATTGAAGAATTTTAACGAAGCATTCTTATGGAGAGCAGGCTGGCGAAATAATCCGGTACTTGAATCCGGTTTACGAATATTATAAGAAAAGGAGCAGTCTATGAAGAAAGACGTATTGATTAGTATTGCGGGCCTTCATTATGGTCTGCCAGGGGACGGAGGCGAGGAAGAGCCTATTGAGATTATTACGCCGGCGTCCTACTATCAGAGAAATGGAAAACATTATATTATCTATGACGAGGTTGCGGAGGGCGTTCCGGGAACGGTTAAGAATACAGTGAAAATTAGAGGCGATACCTTATTTGAAATCAGCAAGAGCGGGGCGGCCAGTACGCGTATGGTATTTGAAAAGGATAAGATTAATATGACCAGCTATCAGACGCCTTTCGGCGAATTTCTGGTGGGCATTCACACGAAGGATATGCAGATGGATTTCCGGGAAGATGAGATAGATGTGAATATATATTATGCCCTGGATATCAATAATGAGCCGCTCTCAGACAGTCAGATTAAGGTGAATGTAAGAGGGATTGGATAAGAACAGGCAGATAAAAAAGCTCCGTCGGGCAGCTCTGGGCCGCACAGGTGAAAAAAGATTGCGCGTGAGCGCAATCTTTTTTGTGCCTGTTATATTGTCTTTTTATTTGTCTTTGTTCCGGAATCTTGCGAAGAAGCCTTTTTTCTTTTTAGGAGTCTCAAGCGGACCGCGAATGCCTCTTACCGCAGTAATATAGATTCCGCTTACAGTTGCTTTGACTTCTTTCTTGACGGGAATCTGCTCAAAGATAGAGCCGTCGCACATCAGGGTCATAATTCTCGGACCAATCTTCGCCTTTACCACAGGAACTTTGGAACGCCTCAGATACTTTGGCGTATTATCAACAACAAACTGTGGGAACCCGGCTTCCTTAAGCTTCATCATCTTCTTATCAATAATCAGCATACTGACCTGCTGTGCAGCTGCTTCGAGCTGTTCCTGCTGCGCATCCTGCTTCTTCTGCATTCTTCGGTCAAGAAATGTAAGAACGCCAAGCACAATAAGTAAAATTATGGCTATCACTAGTAAAACTATCGTAACTGTATTCACGTAAATCCTCCTCAAATCGTATTCTCATCCGCGCCTCAGATTATGGTATCATTCGGCTAAACTGTTATTCATTTTAACATCGTTTTTATCTCAGTGCAAGTGGTTTGCAAGATTAGGAACGTGAATTTCCTGTGAAAAAGGTTTTTTTTGTGGTTTGGTTGTGATATACTTAAGAACGTTTCAGTTATTTCACAGGATGATTATGGAATATATTGAAAATGAAACTGGGATAAGGGAAAGGAGAACGATTCATTTGCCGGTATATAAGGGGCGGATGGATACTTATTAGGTATGATGAAGAGAAAAACAGCGGTATTATTAACGGGAGTATTAGCAGCGTCGGTGATTATGACAGGCTGTTCTGGCAACAGAGCGTCTAATGAATATGTGTCGGTGGGCGGATATAAGGGAATTGAAGTGGCGGACATTGAAGAGCCGAAGGAGGTAGACGAGGAAACAGTAGACGAGTATATTCAGGCTGTTTTGTCCCAGCACTCTATGCAGGAAGAGATTAAGGACAGAAAGGTGAAGTCCGGAGATACGGTTAATATAGATTTTGTCGGGAAGATGGACGGAGAGAAGTTTGACGGCGGCAGTTCGGAGAGTTATAATCTGGAAATTGGCTCCGGTTCTTTTATAGAAGGATTTGAAGACAGCATCATTGACCATAAGCCGGGGGAGACCTTTGACTGGAACGGTAAATTCCCGGACCCATATACGGGTAATCCTGATTTTTCCGGGAAGGATGTAACATTTACAATAACGGTAAACTACATTTGCGGAGAGGTGACCGTTCCGGAGCTTACGGATGAATTTGTTAAGAGTGTTTCGGAAGAGTCGAAAACAGTAGAAGAATATAAGAAAGAGATTGAGAAACAGCTTACAGAAGGAGGCACGTCTGATTTTGACTTACAGCTTCAGGATGCCGCGTGGAAGGCAGTATTTGAGAAAGCGGAGATTAAGGGGTATCCGGACGGAGAACTGGAGGAAGTGAAGACAAGGCTTATGGACCCGATTAAGCAGCAGGCTGAAAGCGAGAAGATGGAGCTGGCGGATTTCCTCGAGCAGTATTATCAGTTAAGCGAGGAAGATTTTGAGAAACAGGCGGAGGATTATGCGAAGGAAAGCATTGAACAGAAATTGGTAGCCTGGGCAATTGCCAAAGAGGAGAATCTGGTTCCCGGAGATTCCGAGTGGGAGAAAGAATACGAGGCTCTCGCAGAGGAAATGGGATTTGGAGACGTGGACGCGCTGAAGGAGGCGGCAAAGGCTTCAGGAGATCCGGAGGAAGTACTGCAGGATGTGATTGTTCAGAATCGGGTGAGGGAATTTTTGGCGGAATACGCCATTCAGGTGAAGAAATAAAAAGTAGAAAAGTACGGCGGCAGGCGTTTCCGGGAGGAAAGCCTGCCGCTTTGCGCTTTGCGATTCACAGTTCACACGCCGCTTACTCTGGTCTGCAAAACTATTAGCGGCAAAGTAGAGAAAAAATAAAAAAATACTTGACGAACGGGAAATGGTGGCATATAATCAAAAACGTTAAAACGCTTTCGCGAGTTGAAGTGCGAATATTTTCCCGCTTCAACTCGCGAAAGCGAAAAATAGAAAATAAAGGGGACTTATATTATGAAAAAGAAAGTATTATCTATTGTGCTTGCAACCGTAATGGTTCTTTCGCTTGCGGCATGTGGAGGCGGTTCAGGGAATGAGAGCAGTGGAAGTGATGAGACAGGCGGCGCAGAGGAAACCGAGAAGTCTTCCGGCGACAGTTATACGGTCGGAATTTGTCAGTTGGTTCAGCATGATGCGCTTGACGCCGCTACGGAAGGGTTTAAAGACGCCCTTACAGAATTGTGCGGAGAAGGCAATGTGACATTTGATGAGCAAAATGCACAGGGCGAGCACAATATGTGTGCAACGATTGTGAACCAGTTTGTATCTGATGGCGTGGATTTGATTCTGGCTAATGCGACAGATCCGCTGACAACGGCAGCGTCGGCAACGGCGGAGATTCCGATTATCGGAACTTCCGTTACGGATTATGCTACGGCTCTTCAGATTGAAGACTGGACCGGGGCAACGGGAATTAATGTATCGGGAACCAGCGACTTAGCGCCGATTGACGAGCAGGAAGCTATGCTGAAAGAGCTTTTGCCGGATGCAAAGACGGTTGGTATTCTGTACTGCTCTGCGGAACCGAATTCCAAGTATCAGGCGGAGCTGTTTGAGGAGGCTCTGAAGGAAGACAATATTGAGTACAAGGAATACACAGCTGCGGATTCTAATGAGATTCAGTCCGTTGTGACAAGCGCGGTTTCGGAAGTGGACGTCATTTACATTCCGACAGACAATACCATGGCGGCAAGTACGGATATCGTGAAAAATGTATGTGTGCCGGCAGGGATTCCGGTTATTGCAGGAGAGCAGGGGATTTGCTCCGGATGCGGTATTGCAACCCTTTCTATCAGCTACTACGATATCGGATACAAGGCTGGCGAGATGGCATACGATGTTCTGGCAAACGGCGCGGATATTTCTTCCATGGATATTGAATTTGCTCCTGAGGTAACAAAGATGTATAACAAAGAAATCTGTGAGGAGCTGAAAATAACCGTACCGGAAGAGTATGAGGCAATAGAGACGGAATAATGGAAGATGATTCGGATTTGAATGGATTAGAATGAGTTTAGAGATTGCAAGAAAGGAATGAGTAGAGATGACAGCATATTTGGCGGCGTTAGATCCTGCAAAATTAATCGGAGCCCTGCCGGGGAATGTGGCGCAGGGCCTGATATGGGGCGTCATGGCGCTGGGCGTGTATATTACCTTCCGTATTCTGGATTTTCCGGATTTGACGGTGGACGGTACGCTGGCAATGGGAGGCGCTGTGGCGGTTATGATGATACAGAAGGGCATGCATCCGGCGTTGGTTCTGATTTTTGCGACGGCGGCGGGGATGCTTGGAGGACTTGCGACTGGAATCCTGCATACAGTTCTGGGGATTCCCGGGATTCTGGCAAGTATCCTGACGCAGATATCATTATATTCGGTGAATTTGAGAATTATGGGAAAGGCGAATCAGAGTATCGCCATCGGGCAGAAAGGATTAGTTGCTTCTATTAGATTTGTGTCTGCGGATGACAGCTATCTGTTCTTTTTGAAATTGATTGTAATCTGCCTGGCGCTTGTGGCGGTAGTTTACTGGATGTTTGGGACAGAGATTGGTTCGGCAATCCGGGCGACCGGCTGTAATGAACAGATGGCCAGAGCCCAGGGAATTAATACCAATGTGATTAAAGTTATTGCGCTTATGATTTCCAATGGGCTGGTAGGATTAAGCGGGGGCATTTATGCGCAGTATCAGGGCTCGGCGGATGTCAATTCCGGACGCGGAGCGATTGTAATCGGTTTAGCGGCGGTTATTATCAGCGAAGTGATTTTTGGAAAATTATGCGCGGGGCGGAAAATCGCATTTGCCTATACGCTTGCAGCGGTCTTTGTGGGAGCGATACTGTACTATATCACCTATGCGTTTGTGCTGTGGCTGAAGATGCCGTCGGAGTATATGAAGCTGTTTTCTGCAATCGTGGTGGCAGTTTTCCTTGCGATACCGTATCTGAAGGAAAAATATACTGTGAGGCTAAGGAGGGGAAATTATGGCCTATATGTTAGAAATCCACAATCTCCATAAGACTTTTAACAAGGGAACCATCAATGAGAAAATAGCGCTTAACGGTGTGAATCTGCAGCTTAATCCAGGGGATTTCGTTACGATTATCGGGGGAAACGGCGCCGGAAAATCTACAACTCTGAATGCGATTGCAGGGGTGTGGCCGATAGATTTGGGAAGTATTATTATAGATGGAACGGATATTACGAATCTTCCGGAGCATAAGCGGGCCGCATATCTGGGCCGGGTATTTCAGGACCCCATGACAGGAACGGCGGCTACCATGTCCATTGAGGAGAATCTGGCGATTGCAGCCAGGCGCGGCGAGCGCCGGGGGGCTCGCTGGGGAATTACAAAGAAGGAGCGGAAGGATTATAAGGAGCTGCTTAGCGAGCTGAATCTGGGACTGGAGGAACGTCTAACCAGCAAGGTTGGACTGCTCTCCGGAGGTCAGAGACAGGCGATTACGCTGCTTATGGCAGCGCTTAAGGAGCCGAAGCTCCTCCTTCTGGATGAACATACGGCGGCGCTGGACCCGAAGACAGCGGCCCGGGTATTGGAGATATCCGACCAGATTATCGGAGAACATCATTTGACGGCTATGATGGTCACTCATAATATGAAGGACGCCATAACTCATGGAAATCGTCTGATTATGATGCATGAAGGCAGAATCATCTATGATGTGGAAGGCGAAGCGAAGAAGAAGTTAAAGGTGGCAGACCTCCTGAAGAAATTCGAGGAGGCAAGCGGCGGCGAATTTGCAAACGACCGGATGATGCTTGCCAACTAATTCTTTGCATAGCCATTCGGCCGTATTATAAAGTCTGCGTATCAGAACGGGAGACAGGCAGCAGTTCCTTCCATTCGCCGGGTTTTAAAGACTCATCTAATACAATTGAATCCATAGAAATACGTTTCAGAGAAATGACACAGCATCGGACCGCCTTCAGCATACGGCGGATCTGGTGCTTTTTTCCTTCCGTAACTGTAATTTGCCCGAATACTACCGGATGGTCCGGGCGGTTATGGCGGCTCTTTGCCTGAATTTCCGGGTGCAGGGAAGGAAGAACGTCCGACAGAAGGGCGGTTCCGGTAAGTTTCACGCTGGCCGGGGCGGTCAGCGAGCGGGCGCCCTTTAGCAGTACTCCCGTTTCCAGCCGCCGGATATCATCGTCAGTGAGCACGCCCATAGCGGCAAATTCGTAAGTCTTTTCCTTCTTTCTGTCAGGATGGGTCATGTCCTGATTCCAGACCCCGTCGTCCGTAATAAATAAAAGACCTTCCGTAGCCCTGTCCAGTCTTCCCACAGGAGAAAGATTCGGATTATTTAATTCTGTAAAATAGTCCATAACCACAGGGTACCGGTCGTCCCTGCGGGCGCAGACACAGCCATAAGGCTTATAAAACATATAATAGTGATGCATAACAATTCCTCGTATCCTGATTCAATCCGCGTCTTCTGAACTGTATCACAAAATAAAAAATGGTGTCAAGGATAGATTCTCCTTCTTTACTTGTAGAAACAGGTATGTTAAAATGAAGGTGGTAATTGTAACGCTGATAGCAAAGCGGATGACAGGCGTGTAACATAAGATGGAGATTCAGGCATGGATTGTATCGTTATCGGAATAGCCGGAGGTTCTGGCTCAGGGAAGTCTACTTTTACAAACAAGCTGCGTGATCTATACGGAGATAAAGTTACCGTTATTTATCATGATAATTATTACAGACGGAATGATCATCTGTCTCTGGAGGAACGCAGTAAGATTAATTATGACCATCCGGATTCTTTAGAGACGGACATGCTGGTTGAACACATTAAGATGCTCAAGAGAGGCGAGAGTGTTTTGGGACCAGTATATGATTACACTGTGCACAACCGCAAGGATGAGAAGATTGAGATTCGTCCGAATAAGATTATTCTGCTGGAAGGAATCATGGTTCTTCAGAATCCTGAACTGCGTAAGCTGCTGGACATTAAGATTTATGTAGAAGCGGATGCGGATGAGCGGATTTTAAGAAGACTCACGCGGGATGTGAAGGAGCGGGGACGCGACATCGACAGTGTAATTAACCAGTATCTGCAGAGTGTGAAACCGATGCATTATATCTATGTGGAGCCTACGAGAGCTACTGCGGATATTGTCATCAACAGCGGCAAGAATCCAGTTGCTTTTGATCTTGTGAGAACGAAGATTGACAGCTTGCTACAGGAACAACAGATGTGATGCGGGAGAATAGAGATAGAAGAAGATTATCTTTATTCTCTTTATTTATCAGGAGGGAGAAGAATGATTGATTATACAGAAGGCGCAGGGGTGCCATATCATATTCAGACCAGACCGGAGGATGTAGGAGAGTATGTCCTGCTGCCGGGCGACCCGAAGCGCTGTAAAGTGATAGCGCAGTTCCTGGATGATGCGAAGCTGGTTGCCGACAGCCGCGAATTTGTGACTTATACCGGTTATTTAAACGGGGTTAAAGTGAGCGTAACTTCTACAGGGATTGGAGGACCTTCAGCATCCATTGCGATGGAGGAACTGTATCAGTGCGGGGCGAGAACCTTTATTCGGGTAGGAACCTGCGGCGGCATGCAGCTTGACGTCAAAGGCGGAGACGTGGTAATTGCAAGCGGTGCAATCCGCATGGAAGGTACCACGAAAGAATACGCGCCGATTGAATATCCGGCAGTGGCCGATGTAGAAGTCGTTAACGCGTTGAAGCAGGCGGCAGATAAGCTTGGGGCTACAAGTCATATCGGCGTAGTACAATGTAAAGATTCTTTTTATGGTCAGCATGAGCCGGGGAAAAAGCCGGTTGGCTATGAACTTCAGAACAAGTGGAAAGCATGGATAGAATGCGGGGCTCTTGCTTCCGAGATGGAGTCTGCGGCATTATTTATTGTAGGAAGCTGTCTGAGAGCTCGTGTGGGAACGGTACTTCTGGTGATTGCGAACCAGGAAAGAGAAGCGGCAGGATTAGAGAACCTGCAGGTTCATGAGACGGGAAGCGTTGCCGAGATTGCGGTTGAAGCAATGCGTATCTTGATTGAACAGGACAGAAAGTAACAGGGAATTCTTTAAAGAAGGGATTCAGAAAGGGACAAGGATTATGAAAAAGAAATTATTGGCAGGATTATTAGCGGCGGCAATGGTATTCTCTCTTGCGGCGTGCGGCGGTTCAGGCGGCGGCTCTGATGAAGGAAGTTCCGACGATTCCGGAGAAGAAGGCGGCGCAGGTAAGAAGGTTGGTATCGTAACGGATGTTGGCGGTGTGAACGACGGTTCTTTTAACCAGTCTGCATGGGAAGGTGTTTCCAGAGCTGTAGACGAGCTTGGTATTGAGGCGAAGTATCTTGAGTCTTCTACAGACGCAGATTATATTCCGAATATCGAGACATTTGTAGATGAAGAATATGACCTGATTATTTGTATCGGATATCAGCTTGCGGATGCGCTCCGCACAGAGGCAGAGGCAAATCCGGATGTGCAGTTTGCGATTGTTGACGACGCTACCTGCGCGGATCTTGACAATGTTGCATGTCTGATGTTTGAGCAGTGTCAGGCTTCTTATCTTGTTGGTTATGTAGCCGGCCTTGTAACCGAGTCCAACAAGATTGGTTTCGTGCTTGGTATGTCTACAGATACAATGAATGAATTTGGTTACGGCTACTGTGCGGGAGCAATTGATGCGAATCCGGACGTAGAAGTACTTCAGACCAATGCAAACAGTTTTGCAGATACGGCAGCCGGCAAGACAGCAGCAAATAATATGATTGCTGAAGGCGCGGACGTAATCTTCCATGCAGCAGGCGGAACAGGTCTTGGCGTGATTGACGCTTGTAAAGAGGCTGGAATCTGGGCAATCGGCGTTGACTCTGACCAGAGCTCCATTGCTCCTGAGACAATTCTGACGTCCGCATTGAAGCGTGTAGATAACGCATGCTTTGACGAGGCTAAGGCTGTTGTTGACGGTGCGTTTGAGAGTGGAGTTAAGACCTATACGCTGGCAGAGGCAGGCGTTGACATTGCTCCTACTACAGACAATCTTACAGAAGATGTGATTACTGCTGTGAACGACGTAAAAGAGTCGATTATGAACGGAGATGTTGAAGTTCCGAAGACGAAGGAAGATTTTGAAGGCAAATACGGAGCAGGTATCTATAAGTTAGCTGAGTAATATTCAGAGAACACAGGGTATATAGTATAGGGGCAGAGTCCGTAAGGGTCTGTCCCTATGTTATCAAATAGGTGTTAACATTGATACGCTGCTTCCCCTGTCCTGAAAACGGCGGCATAGCAGACAAGGCGGGACTATGTTCCGGTTGCAGTACGCCCTGCCTGCTATACCGCAGTTCTTAGAGCATGTGGATAGAATGAAAAGAAGGAGAGTGTGGATATGAGAGATATTGAGATGTCCCGCGTAAATGCTACAAGGGAAGAGATGCTTGCGACAGTAAAATCACCGACGCTGACGCATGAGCAGAAATTGACGACAATGACGAATCTTGCAGATTCACTTTTGGAGGTGCTGGAGCTTCCGGAAGGACTGGACGAACTTCTGAATCAGCCGATTGATAAACAGTGTATCTGTGACCTTGCAGAAGGTCATGCTCCTCTGCGCCCCAGGTATATCATCCCTGATTATGGCAAATTTATGAGAGAGGGAAGTGAGTTTCTGCAGCTTGAGCCGCCGAAGGATCTGTATGAAGCGCTGAATGCTCTGCAGATTTTCTACAGACATGTGCCCAGTGTTACGAATTTTCCGGTGTATGTGGGAGCTTTGGATGAGCTTTTGGAGCCGTTTATTGACGATGTAGATGAAGCGCAGGCAAAGAAGCTGATTAAGTTGTTCTTAACTCAGATGGACCGGACGATTCTGGATTCTTTTTCCCATGGGAATGTTGGCCCGAAGGCAACGAAGGCGGGACGGATTATTTTAGAGGCGGAGGCTGAACTGGAACACGCGGTTCCGAATATTACCATGAAGTATGACGAGCGTATTACGCCGGATGATTTTGCGCTCTGCGGAATCAACGCGGCGCTTCACAGCGCCAAGCCAAGTTTTGCCAATCATGCGATGTTTAGGGGGGAATTGGGCGAAGATTATGTGATTGCAAGCTGTTATAACGGATTGAAGTTAGGCGGCGGCTCTTATACGTTAGTTCGTCTGATTCTGGGTAATATTGCAAAGCGGGCAGAGAATGTGAAAGATTTTAAAGAGAACCAGCTTCCCTATGTATGCCGGATTATGGCGGAATATATGGACGAGAGGATTCGGTTCGAGGTGGAAGAGAGCGGCTTTTTCGAGAATAATTTCTTGGCGAAGGAAGGATTTATAAGGAGAGAGCGTTTTACTGCCATGTTCGGTATGGTAGGTCTTGCAGAGTGCGTGAACATCCTGATGGAGAAGGAGGGCAAGACGGGAAGATTCGGACATGATAAAGAGGCGGATAAGCTTGGCGTGGAGATTATGGAGCAGATTGACGCTTTTAACAAACAGCATGTGAACCCTTACTGCGAGATTACCGGAGGACATTTTCTTCTGCATGCGCAGGTAGGAATTGCCAGCGATTTGAATGTAAGTCCGGGAACCAGAATTCCAATTGGGGAAGAGCCGGAGGAACTTTTGGATCATTTGAGACATTGCAGTAATTTCCACAAGTATTTCCCATCGGGAACCGGGGATATTTTCCCGATTGATATGACGGTGCATAAGAATCCGGAATTTGTTCTGGATATTATCAAGGGAGCGTTTAAGGAGAATCTCAGATACTTGTCTTTCTATTCTTCCGACAGCGACGTGATTCGTATTACCGGGTATTTGGTGAAGCGCTCGGAGATTGAGAAGTTGGAGAAGGGGCAGAACGTGCTTCAGGATACTACAGCCCTTGGAATGGGAGCGAAACATAACGGAAAGATTCTGGAAAGGAAGATTCGGTAGTGAAGCGGGCGCCGGTAAATAAAATTATACCCTTCAGCT
>CATJPU010000206.1 GCA_949742505.1 uncultured Lachnospiraceae bacterium
AGATACAGCAGGACGCCTCCGAGAAATATTACGCTTAAGAAGCCAAGCGCAGTAATCTGCAGCGTATTCCATCTGACATGTTTCTTATTTTTCATAATCAATCTCCATTAAAGAAAAATCCATTGAAAATCGCTTCGCGATAGGATTTTTTCACTCCTGAATCACTTTCTTACGGTCTGTGCAGTAAATGCACAGACCTACCTGAACGGTTACAGTATATTCAAATTTCTCTAAAATAGCAAGAGTATTTTAGAGTTGCCGGATTGATATGGGTGTGGTAGAATGTTTTAGATAAATGAGTATAGGGAAAGGGGCGGCGGTCCCGCAAAGTTTATTGACTGTAAGGAGGGTATCATGGAATTTCAGAAGGTTGTTGAATCGAGAAGAAGTATCAGGAAGTACGATCCGAATCAGAAGGTAACAAGAGCGCAGGTAGAAGAGATGATTCAGGCGGCTATGCTGGCGCCGACATGGAAGAACAGCCAGACAGCCAGATATTATTGTGTGATTTCGGAAGAGATGATTGAGAAGATGCGCAGTGAATGTCTGCCGTCATTCAATGCGAAAAATTCGATGGGCGCAGGCGCGCTGATTGTGACGGCATTTGTAAGGGATATTTCCGGCTATGAGAGAACCGGCGAACCATCGAACGAGCTGGGAAATGGCTGGGGAATTTATGATTTGGGACTGGCAAATGAAAATCTGCTCCTGAAGGCAGAAGAGATGGGACTTGGAACGCTGGTAATGGGAATCCGGGATGTGAAGAGACTTCGGGAGTTCTTAAAGATACCGAAGAATGAGACGCTGGTGTCGGTGATTGCAGTGGGACACGCGGCGGCGGCGCCGAAGATGCCCGCGAGAAAGACTCTGGAAGACGTGGCTGTTTTTCTGTAAAGGAGTGGGAAGAGATGCTAAAGGGGAAGAAGATTATTCTTGGGATAACCGGAGGGATTGCAGCATATAAGAGCGCGGCGCTTACCAGTCTTTTCATTAAATCAGGCGCGGATGTGCAGGTGATTATGACGGAGCATGCAAGAGAATTTATTGCGCCTCTGACGTTTGAAGCGTTGACAAACAGGCGGTGTCTGACCGATACATTTGACAGGAATCATGAGTACAGTACGGAGCATGTGGCGCTTGCTAAGGAAGCAGACGCGGTATTAATCGCGCCGGCGACGGCTAATGTGATAGCTAAGCTTGCTCATGGCATTGCAGACGATATGCTGACAACTACGGTGCTGGCCTGCGACTGCCCGAAGATTATCGCGCCTGCCATGAATACCAGAATGTATGAGAATCCGGCAACTATGGAGAATATGGATACGCTGAAGAGATATGGCATGACGGTAATCGAACCGGCAAGCGGGAGACTGGCCTGCGGCGATGTGGGCGCGGGGAAGATGCCGGAGCCGGAGGAGCTGCTGCAGTATGTGCTGATGGCCTGTGCCTGTGAGAAGGATATGACAGGGAAGAAAGTATTGGTGACGGCCGGACCAACTCAGGAATTGTTAGACCCGGTTCGCTATATTACCAACCATTCCACCGGAAAGATGGGATACAGTATTGCGAAGCTCTGCGCGCTCAGAGGCGCCGAGGTGACTCTTATCAGCGGGAAGACTTCGCTGACGCCGCCGATGTTTGTGGAGGTGGTTCCGGTTGTAACGGCGGAGGATATGTTTCAGGAGGTAACGGCAAGAAGCGCCGGGATGGACATTATCATCAAAGCCGCTGCAGTGGCGGATTACAGGCCGAAGAATGTCAGCAATGAGAAGATGAAGAAGTCTGACGGGGAGCTGACGCTAGAGCTGGAGCGGACCAGGGATATCCTGGGATATCTGGGGAGCCATAAGAAAGAAGGGCAATTCTTATGCGGATTCGCAATGGAGACGCAGAATCTTCTGGAAAATGCAAAGGAGAAGCTTGCAAGAAAGAATGCGGACATGATAGTTGCCAATAACTTAAAGATTCAGGGGGCCGGCTTCGGAACAGATACGAATGTGGTTACGATTATTACAGAGGATGGAACGCAGGCGCTGGAGCTGATGTCTAAGGAGGAGGTTTCGGGTCATATTCTGAATGAAATCCTTAAAAGATTGTCATAATAAGCCGACAGGTATGGGGATTGTGTTCAGATATGTTGTGAAATCAGTCTTCACACAGAGAATACAGAAACTAAAAAGGGCTGCGCATAAAGCGCGGCCTTTTAGCAATCTGGAGATTGGACTTGAACACGATTCGGGGTTACAATCTATTGATTGTTTGTGTTCTTTATACAATATATCATGTTCGGGACAAATAGGGTATAGCTTTTTGATACATAAATTTCCAAGATAATTGTGCTTTGAGCACAATTGTGGTAAAATGGCTGCATAGAATAAATATGTATAACTTTTTAATAAAATTCTTCGTGAGAATGTGCGGAATGAAAGCTGCGTTTTTAGGGGGACAACGGCGTGAATTGCGGAAAGCCCGTTTTTATTCTAACTGACGAGAGGAGATTGGTTATGGCTGTGGCATTGGAGGAACTGTATCACGAGATAGAACCCTTATATGATATCCGGCTAGTTACGACAAGCTGTTTTGACAAGATTATCGAGTGGACGCATATTGTGGAAAATCCAGAATTTATTAAGCTGCTTCATGGCAATGAGCTGATATTTAATGCCGGGCTCCAGTTTGATTCTGACGAGTGGCTGTTAGACTTTGTCCGGCAATTGAATGACGCCGGAGCAGGAGGAATGGTGCTGTCCCTTCATGACGGCAAACGTTACTCGGAGCGCGTGCTGGAATACTGCAATGAGAATCATTTTCCTCTGTTTGCAGCCGGATGGAATACGCCGTATCTGGATGTAATGCGGTTATTTGCTTCGGTACTGCTCAAGAATGAGCAGAGGGAGACGAACTTAAATACGGCTTTGAAGAATGCGCTCTATTATCCGGATAATGAAGCGGCGTATCTTCATTATTTTGAATACGACGGATTCTACCGGAATATGAGATATATCATGGCCGTATTAAGCTGCAATGCATATCGGGACAGAAATGGTAATAAGCGTCTTCTGGAAATTGCCAGGGAGATTCATTATTCCTTGGAAAAGGGACTTGTAACAGAAGAGGGCGGCAGACTTCTGATTATGGCGGCCAGGCAGGACAAAGAACAGGTGAAGGGCGTGCTGGAGAGAGTATGCGGCTCCGACAATCGGGTGTATGCAGGAATCGGCACAGAGGTATCGAAGCTGCAGTCGCTTCAGGAGAGTTATGAGCATGCTATGACAGCATATCAGCTTACCAGGACTGCGATTGAAAAGAATATCTTGGCTTATGAAGAACTGGGAGTATATAAGATTTTGTCTGATTTGCGGCATCCGGAACTGGGTGAAGGATTTATTGATGAAGTGTTGGGACGGCTGATTCAGTATGACGAGGAGAATGGAACGGATTATCTGGAAATACTAAAAGCGTTTTTTGAAAATGACTGCAGCGTCCTTCATACTGCAAAAGCAGTATATTGTCATAAAAATACTCTGAATTATAAGATGAATAAGGTGAAAGAGATCCTTGGATATGATATAATGAGTAACGGAAACAGGACAAGAATTATGGTTGCCTTGTATTTTATGAAGATGCGGATTTAGATATTGTCCGTATAAGGATTTGCAGAATGAACGCTGGGAAAGCGTGAAGTTCATTGTAAAGTCAATAAAAGCTGTAAATTTCTAAAGGAGGAAGAAGACATGGAGCAAAATAAAAAGATTCGGAACAGAATGCTTGCAGAAAAGATAATAAAGGGACTGGAATCCCGCAATATGGAAGGATTCTTTGCAGAATCGAAGGAGGAAGCATTGGAAATAGCGATGAAATTGATTCCGGAAGGAAGTTCCATAGGCTGGGGCGGCTCGGTGTCTGTAGATGCAGTTGGAATAAAAGACGCTCTTGGCGCTGGAAATTATCAGGTCTATGACAGGAATCTCTGCAAGACCGAGGAAGAAAAGCGGGAGACAGAGCTTGCGGTTCTTGGAAGTGATGTAATGCTGTGCAGCACGAACGCCATTACAGAGGACGGTATTCTGGTTAACATTGATGGAAGAGGTAACCGCGCAGCGGGAATTATCTACGGACCGAGAACGGTAATTATGGTCGTGGGTATGAATAAAGCGGTAAAGACATTAGAGGATGCATGGTCGCGGGCGAGAAATGAAGCGGCGACGGCTAACGCACAGAGATTTCCGATTCAGACACCCTGTAAAAAGACCGGTTCCTGTGCAGACTGTAAATCGCCGGATACCATATGCTGCCAGTTCGTGGTAACCAGATATTCCAAAGTACCGAAACGTATCAAAGTCATTCTGGTGAATGAAGAGCTGGGATATTAATTTGGTAACAGTTCATACGTCGCCTGCTCCGGCCCGAAAACTGCGGTTTTGCTGGTTTTTGTTGAAATTTTGGTGTTGACTTGGCGGAGGACATTTGTTATACTATATAAGCACACGAAGCAAGGCGCCATAGCCAAGTGGTAAGGCAAAGGTCTGCAACACCTCTATCACCAGTTCAAATCTGGTTGGCGCCTTTTAAGAAGCCCAGAAATAGTTATTTCTGGGCTTCTTTCTGAATTTCTTGCTTCTTGTGAGTTACTGTCTGCATATACGACTGTGATTTTAGTTCTGGTTGAATGCAGTACAGGCGTAAATGATTAGAGAAGCGGGTGAGATGGCATGTATGCGGAAGAAGTAATTCAGGCGGTGGGAGAACTCTGCAGGAAGTATTCTGCGAATGAAGCGGTTCTGTTTGGCTCAAGAGCGAAAGGAACGGCTAGAGAGCGGAGCGATATTGATATTGCGGTATCAGGCATCGAAGAGATGGATGTGTTCCTGGAAGAAGTGGAGATGCTGCCTACGCTGTATTCTGTGGATGTGGTTGATTTGGATACATGCAGGAATGAGCTGTTAGTGGAGGATATTAGGAAATATGGACGACAGATTTAGAAAAGATATGAATCCTTCTGGAAGTCGTTAGATGCATTAAATGAGGCAAAGAAAAGAGATTTAACAGATTCTTTTATATTGAGCGGTACAAGTGCAAAGTTTAGTATTACTTTTGATTTAAGCTGGAAAGTGATGAAAGACATTTTAGTGCAGCATTATGCAATCATAGATTTTGTGACAGGTTCACCGAGGGAGGTTCTTCGCAAAGCGTTTGAGGCAGGGCTGCTGGGAGACGATGTGTGGATGGAGATGCTGAAGGTAAGGAATCAGCTGGCCCACGATTATGACGGCGAAATCGTGAAGGAATATTGTGGAACAATAGTTGAGGTTTATATTGATATGTTTTATGAGTTTAGAAGAACGATTGAAAAGCTGTATTCCGGAATCAGTCGAGCCTGACTCCGGAAAGTGCGTCAGCAAATGCGGTATTTACCGCTTCTGCCTGCTGTTTTTTCAGATATTTCTGCACATCTTTTTTGGTTACTCCGGCGCCTTCTTTCTGGCGTCTTATTTTAAATGCCGATAGTTTTTCTTTATAACCGCAGCCGCAGACAAAGGTCTCTTCTCCGCCCTTCTTTAGAATTTCCATTTTCTTATGGCAGTTGGGACATCTTGCGTTACTGAGACGGGCAATGGTTTCCCGGTAACCGCAATCCCGATCCTGGCATACCAGAAGTCTTGCGTTCTTTCCGTTTACGGACAGCATACGCTTGCCGCAGCGGGGACATTTGGTGTTGGTCAGGTTGTCGTGGCGGTAGGTTTCGCCAGAGGTCTTTATCTGATGAATCAGCGTGTTGGTATAGGCTTTAATATCCTGTATAAATACGCTCTCTTTCTTAGAACCTTTTGCGATTTCAGCCAGCTTCATTTCCCACTGGGCGGTGAGTTCCGGTTTCTTCAAATCTTCCGGCACAAGAGCAAGGAGCTGCTTTCCCTTTGAAGTCAGGAAGAGTTCATTGCCTTTCTTTTCAATTAGGAAGGAATGGAACAGCTTCTCAATAATGTCTGCTCTGGTTGCAACCGTTCCGAGTCCTCCGGTTTCGCTCAGTGTTTTCCTGGCTTTCTTATCCTGTGATTCCATGTATTTTACCGGGTTCTTCATGGCGGTAAGGAGGGTGGCCTCGGTAAATCTTGCCGGCGGTTTTGTCTTTTGGGAGGTGAGATTGGCCCGGGTAACGGGAAAATGTGAGCCTTGTCTGACCTCTGGGAGAGACTGGTCTGGCTGGCGGAAGGTATCCTGGCTGTTACCGAAAGAATCTGTTTCTTCGGTAATTTCGTCCGAATCACCGAACGTACTATCTTCGTAGACAGACTTCCAGCCGGCGGATTTAACCAGTTTCCCCTTTGCTGTAAACTGTTCGCCTGCAGCGGCGGCTGACAGAGTGGTCTGTTCGTATTCAAATGCCGGAGAAAGGACGGCAAGAAAGCGTCTTACCGCCAGGTCATAGATTTTCCGTTCCTCGTTCGTCATATGGTCTAACTGAACATATTCCTCAGTTGGAATAATGGCGTGGTGATCGCTGACCTTTTTATCATCTACAAAGGAGTTGTTTATCCGCAGGGGATGTTTTAGAAGCTCCGGGATAAATTTTTTATAGGGGCCGATATTGCAGGCTTTTAACCGTTCTTTGATTGTAGGTACGATATCGTTTCCGATGTAGCGGGAATCGGTTCTCGGGTAGGTGAGTACCTTGTGGGTTTCGTACAGCCGTTGCATGATATTCAGGGTTTGTTTGGCAGAGAAGCCAAAGCGTCTGTTCGCGTCCCTTTGGAGTTCGGTCAAGTCATAAAGTCCTGGGGAAAATGTTTTTTTGGCGGACCATTTTACATCTGTTACAGAGAGGACGGCGCCATTTAACTGGGATTTAAGCTTTGTGAGAGTATCTTTCTGAAATGTGCGAAGGCTTCCGCTGCTCTTATTCTGCCAAATCCACACGATGCCTCCGGCGCAGCATGTAAGTCCGAAGTATTCTTCCGGTTTAAAGGAGTGAATCTGCTCTTCCCGGTTTGCGATGATAGCCAGCGTCGGGGTCTGGACGCGGCCGCAGGAGAGCTGGGCATTATGTTTGCAGGTCAGGGCTCTGGTAGCGTTGATACCTACCAGCCAGTCGGCCTCTGCCCGGCTCCTGGCCGCGTGATACAAATTATCGTAGGAGCGTCCGTCTTTTAAGCGAGCGAAGCCTTCCCGGATAGCCTTGTCGGTTACGGAGGAAATCCAGAGCCGCTTTATCGGCTTTTTACAGCCGGATTTGTCAAGAATCCAGCGGGCTACAAGCTCGCCCTCCCGGCCTGCATCTGTAGCAATAATAATTTCCGACACATCTTTGCGGAAGAGCTGGGCCTTTACATTGTGATATTGTTTGGAAGTCTGTTTAATAACAACCAGCTCCCATTTCTCTGGAATCATGGGAAGATAGGACATATCCC
This sequence comes from uncultured Lachnospiraceae bacterium, assembly GCA_949742505.1. Classification (GTDB taxonomy): domain Bacteria; phylum Bacillota; class Clostridia; order Lachnospirales; family Lachnospiraceae; genus Claveliimonas. Next base: position 7,410 of record CATJPU010000206.1, read on the forward strand.
ATTCTTTGAATTTCTTATCGTATTCTTCCGGGTCGGCAAGAGTTACCAGATGGCCAAGGGCCCAGGTTACAATATACTGGCTGCCCTCAATGGCGCCGGCAATATTCTTATGACAACTTAAGATGCGGGCGATATCCCGCGCCACAGAAGGTTTCTCAGCAAGAACAAGTGATTTCATTACATATATCCTCCATAATATCCCGGTCCGCCGCAGCACATTCCTCCGCCGCAGCAGAGATTGCAGATGATATTGGCTATACATAGTTTCATGCAGTAATTTCCGCCTGCCATCGGGTATGTCTGATAGGGGTTTTGTCTGGTCTGATACCAGCTTCCGCCGCTTTGCAGGCGCTGTAACAGTACCTGATACTGCATATCATTCGGATTCATCTGGTAAGCGGTTTTAGCGTGTTCTAAGGCAATTACATTATTCCCAAGGCCGGAATTAGCGAGGGCGCTGTAATAGTACCATTTGCCGGAGCGCTCTTTGATGCTGCCAAGTACATTCAGCGCTTCCCGATAGTGCATGCTGTTAATGTAATTGGCGGCGGCGCGAAGATGCAAATCCTCTTCATTGTCTGTGGAGGAAGCGCCGGACTGGCGGTAGGAACCGCTTCCAAAGGGACCGCCCCAGAAGCTTCCGAAGGGGTCTTCTGATTCATAAGAACTTCCATAGGAGGAAGAGCTGCTTCCGGATTCTTTATCCCGGATAATCTGCTGGTAAGCCTGTTGGATTTCCTTGAATTTTGCTTCAGCAAAATCTTTGTCTGGGTTATTGATATTGGCGTCGGGATGGTATTTTCTGCTTAGATTACGGTAAGCTTTCTTAATTTCGTCATCGCTGGCATTCCTCGAAACGCCTAATATCTGATATGGGTCTGTCATGTTTATTCTCCTGAATGATGCGAGGGATTCGTTCTGAAACAGAACAAAGTCCTTAGTTTTCCTGAGAAGTTTCTGCAGTATTCTCCGGCGCTTCCGATTCTTTCCGGCGTTTTTCGCAGACGGCCTCATACCGGCGCCATACGCCGGAATAGAGAATGTTGCGAAGGATTTCCGCATGGGTAAGAATGGGAAGCATTTCAAATTCTCTGGAGCACTCTGCAATCATCATAGTTAGAATCTGTCTGCAGTAGTCGTTAAAGTCAGAGCGTTCATAAACTTCTCTTAAAGGATTATAGCATCCATTTGCCAAATCGTCATTAATATCTTCAAATGCATCCATCAGATAAATGAATTTCCCTAAGAAAAATCCGAATTTGCGCAGAGAACCTTCCCATTCATCCTGCCTATAGGCAAAGATTTCTGCCATAATTTCTCCGAATAGCCCGGCTGTTTTGTCCAAATCCTGCTCATCTCTTTTCTCACAGGCAGATAACTGACGGAGCCGGTCTGTAATGAGCGTTATTTTATCAGGATAGCGTTTCGTAAGATTCTCCGCTTTTGTATGGAGAAGCCGGGCGTTTATATATGCTTTTTTACTGCGCTCATCCCGCCAGTCGTCAATGCATTTATAATAGGACAGAATCAGATTCATATCTGCAGCGTAAGACGTAAACTGGTTGATTGCAGCGGTATGTTTTTGAAATGGATGGGCGATGCAGTTCATCTGCTTCGTCTTTTCTTCCGGCTCGTATAAGCCGGAAAGCAGGAGAATCAGAAATGTCATATCATAGGACAGAGTAAGCTGCCCTGATTTGCCGTATTTATCCTTCAGAACTTTGCAGAGCCCGCAGTAGTATGCGTGATACGTGTCGAAGTCCCTGAATTTCATCTCCGCTTTATTAATCGCAATATAGCCAAACATAGAGCCGCTCCTTAGCTTTTTTTGATAAATGTGGCGCTGCATTTGGGGCAGCGGATTTCAACCCGGCCCTTGCCCTTGGGAATCCGGATTTTCTGCTTACAGGAAGGACACTTGTATATATGGTGGGTCTTTCTCTGGGCGAAGAGATTCTTCTGTGTGTAAAACCAATGGCGCAGCTTCGCCGTATGATGCAGAAACCGCTGATTTTCCGCAGACCGTTTATAGGTGTTTCTAGAAAACATCCGGTAATAAGTCAGAATAATTCCTGCCCATGCAAGGAGCGGAACCATTCTGTTTCTGGTAAAATAATTCATAATAATAAAAATAAGCGTCAGAGCCATGGTAAAGCGCCCCAATGAGTCCATGCCGTAGCGTCCTGCCATAAAACGTGCGAATTTCTCTCGCATAATCATCACCTCTATAAAGATGATACGCTATAACGGTATAAAGTCAATAAACTTCCTCTAAAAAATCTATAAAAAAACGAAAGGATATGTTATTCTATTTTTATCAATAGCGCTGCAGAGAAGGATGCAGATGGAGAGAATGGATTTTCAAGGCGCTCTGAGCAGGCGCGCAGTATTGCGCGCAGAATGATAGAGAGAAAGAAGAGGGAAGATTATGAAGGAAGGAAAGAGCCGTAGAAAGGGCGGAAAAAAGAAAAAGGGCGGGGTGGTAAGCACGATAATCCTGATTATAGCGCTTGGTGTGTTTTGCTTTTCCGCATATCAATTATATGGGATTTTCGGTGGATATTTCAGAGGACAAAAGGAATATGACAAAATCAGAGAACTGGCGATTGAAGAGGAAGGAAAGGGTAAAGATCGTTTTCGGGTGAATTTTGACGAGTTGAAGGCGATTAATCCAGATACGGTAGGGTGGCTGAGATTTGATCCGGAACCGTCTCAGATTAATTATCCGCTGGTGCAGACGGATAATAACGACTTATACTTAAGTAAGACTTTTTCGGCCAATGAGAATACGGTTGGAGCGATTTTTCTTAATTATATTAATCATCCGGATTTTAACGATAAGAATACTATTATCTACGGACACCGGATGAAAGATAATTCCATGTTTCATGAGCTGGAAAAATATCAGGATAAGTCCTTCTGGGAGGAGAATCAATATTTTTATATTTATACACCGGATGGACGGGAAATCACTTATCATATCTTCTCGGCAGGGATTGTGAAGGAGATTTCTGAGACCTATATAACGGAATTTAATAATCAGGAAGAATTTGACAATTTCCTCAAGGCAATCCAGCCTGCAGCGGCCTATGATACAGGCGTGAAGGTATATGGCACAGATGTTATCGTAACCCTTTCTACCTGTACAAAGGAAAGCGATGACAATCGTATGGTGGTCAGGGGAGTAAAGGAATCAGAAAAAATGTTGGATTAAAGGAGGAGAAAGATGGCATATACGTACGAAGTAGGTGACATTGTAAGATTAAAAAAGAAGCATCCCTGCGGGAGTTTCGAGTGGAAGATTCTGCGTGTGGGAGCGGACTTCCGGTTAAAATGCATGGGGTGCGGACATCAGATTATGGTGGCCAGGAAGCTGGTGGAGAAGAACACGAAAGGACTTCGGAAGCCGGAATAGTCAGGGGAAGAATTTCATACAGGTTGTACGCAGCCGGCGGCTGTGTACGGCCTGTATGAAATTTTATGAAAACACTTGCGCCGGCTGGGGATTTATGGTATCATACCGAATTGTGATATATTAATTTACCCGGTTGGGTGAATCCTTGCTCCTGGGCAGAAGCAGGGGCCAAAAGACCAGAAGGAGGTGCAAACTACATGAATAAGTATGAGTTAACTGTTGTAGTCAATGCAAAAATCGAAGACGACGAGAGAGC
>CATJPU010000207.1 GCA_949742505.1 uncultured Lachnospiraceae bacterium
CTTTTTCGGCGTAGAACCCGGAACTGTCACAACAACATCTGACATTTGTCCGATCATATGTGTCGGAAACATGGTAACCGTGGCAATCCTTGCTCCAACTTTCTTTGCTTTTTCTCCCATAACTACCAGACTTTGCGTTGTCCCGGAGCCGGAGCCAAGGATAATCAAATCCCCTTTTCTAATCGGAGGACAGGATATCTCTCCCACAAAATGGACGTCACATCCCATGTGCAGCAGGCGGTTCGTAAAAGCTCTGGCCGCAAGCCCGGACCTGCCGGCTCCTGCAAGAAATATCCTATTTGCCGCTTTCACAGCTTCCACCATATCCCGGATACTTTCCTCTGTAACCATTCCGGCATATTGATTCAACTCATTTGTAATCATTTTTAACTTAATCGCTTCCATGAATCTCTCCCTTTGCTTTATCATTTAATTAAATTATAAAATCCTGCCTCCTGTTCTCTCAATATAATCCAATCTCATATCTGTCAAAATATTTTTTGACAGATTGAATGCATCTGTCAGAAAGCAATTTCCACCTGTGCTCTAACATATAAGCCCTCTTTCTTTCCAGTTATAATATTTCTCAACAACTCTCTTTACGATTGCATGTTCCACCGGGAATCCGATATATTTGCTGACGGCTGCTTCTATCCCCAGTTCTTTTATCTCTGCCTGAAGCTTTTTTGCATTGGCGTCCCTCGGTTCCGCGTAGCCGAAACCTGCTGCAATCGCCTCTGCAATTGCGTCAAACGACACGCCATGCCTGTAATTCACTTCCGCCGCCCCAGTCAGACGGTCGCCTCTCGACACCTTTCTAATCGGGTCATATGCTACCCGGTAAATAGAATCCGGCATTACGCCCTTTGCCGGTGCAAAATATATCAGCTTATGCACTTCTTCTTTTGTCACCGGATATTCTTTCATAATACCCTCGATGATTTCCTCTGTGACTCTCTTTTCTAACTCTGCAATTTCCTTATCCGCCTCGGCTTCCGGAATGGTCCCAAACCCTTTTAAATATCCAGCAAAAGCCAGCGTTGCATGAGGACCGTTCACTGCCGTCACCTTGATATCCTTCAGCATCTCAACATTGTCGGTCACTTCCATCCACTCAACATTTTCAAAATTAGTGTTAACCGGCCCCTGTATCAACAGGGAATTTACTGCAACCGTATCTATTTCTGCTGCATAGCTGCTCGCGGCGTCTGTGCTCCTCCGAATAATCGAATCCCGGATGACAACATTTTTTCCAAACCAGTACTTTCCTTCCTCCGACAACCCTTTTGTAAAGTATTCTTCAATTTGCGGAATGAGATAATTCTTATTTGTAATACAGATTAACGTCATTTTTCTCATTGGATACGCAATGGACATTTTTTCAAAACAGGGGGTAAGATACCGTCCCGCTTCCTCAAAATCCTCTGGGTAAATAGGCAGTATAACGAGATTTGTTGTCAGAAACTCTTCCATACAGGAATATTCTTCATCACAGAGAAACGTCTTAAAATTCCGAATAACACGATTCTGAATACAATCTCTGCGGTGTACTTTTACGTGGAACTCTCCCCGCGCATCCAGCGCTTCTTTTACCCGCGGATCTTTATCCAAAAACACAATACTCCAGCCGGCATTGTCGAACGTCTCCGCTATAAAGCCCTTCCCCAAACGTCCCGCGCCTACAATCACTACTTTTTTCATCGTTTCAACCAAACCTTTCTTCTGTTAATATGAAAAACCGCCTCTATTCTTCAAATATATAAAGCCTTTTTACATTCTCAAGCAGTCTGTATCCCATAATCTGACTGATTTTTTCTTCTTCGCCCGCTTCAATCAGCCGGATAACATCTGCATCCTCTATAATCATATCTGTTATCCTGCCAACCAACTGTCTCTCAATTCTAATTGTATTGTAGGGATAAAAAAGCATGATGACTGCCTTTGTTTTTTCATCCAACTGCTCTTCGTCCTCACGCAGACTATCAAAGCAGCATATAATCATGGCGGGTTTCCGAATCCCCTTTACATAACACTCAAAATATCCTACATTGGTCGCCGGAATTACAAAATAACTCTCATTTGTTCTCTTTTTTCCAAGAAATGTCTCGATTTCCGCCCTGGTTATTCCAAGATTGATAATTTCCGCCCACTCTGATATCCGATCCAGGATTTCTTTTGTGCTTGCATCAGAAGGCAGCATTACAACTTTAAAATCATTCAATAAGTCCACCGACATTCTGGTATAATAGTTGATATCCTCCAGCGCCAGAAGAAAATCTACGTTTTTCAGATTAATCGTATTGCGTGTTCTTTCAATTTTGCAAAGTTTTTTATATTTATGTCTGCGAATTTTCTCTTTAATCAACTCTAACTCATACGGTTTCAGCAAAGGCGAGACTTTTATATACTGATTTGATTCCAGATACAGCGGAATCGTGGAAAGAATCAAATCATACCTGTCCAGTTTTTCCTTCCCAAGCCCCACAAGCGAAACAATTTTCTTGACATATATTTCTGATATTTCACTCTCCAGACGGCTTGCCAACATTTTAGAAGAACCCATTCCGCTGGAACAAACAATCAGAATCCTGAGACTTCTTTTTGCATACTTATCCAGCGAAACGGCAAAATACAGCGTCAAATATCCAATTTCATCCTGCGTAAACCTTTCATTTGGAAACACTTCCTGGATTATCTTTCCAGTAATCTCAAAAAGTCTCGCATAATCCTTTTCAATTTCCCGAATCATTGGATTTGAGATACTCATACCGCTCCTGATACGTTTGAGCGCTCTGCTAAGATGTACCAGCAGTCCGTCAATCAAATCATTATCATGCTCCAGAGCAATTCCCAGCTCTTCATTAATCCTCTTGATAATCCTGTTAACCTTAGACATCAGATAAAAATCTCCCGGCGACAGCTTCTCTGTCAAATTTGAATGTATCGTAAGGCGAAGAACCCATGCCAGATAAGCTTTTTCTGCTTCATTAAAATCAACGTTAAATTCTTTTTCTATTAAACTTGTAATCTTTTTACAAACGTTGTCATCCGAATATGCCAGAAGTACGTCCTTTTCTTCCGCAAGAAATTCTCCGATTTTTCCTTTTTTGTGCCTGCCAACCATCATAGCTGCCAAAAATATACATTCCACATAACTCCAGTCATCAACATACAAATCATAATCATTTAACAGGGAAGGCACATCTCGCAGAATACTATGGGTTTTAAAAAGAATCTCCCGGTATCCGTATTTTTCAAGCAGAGAAATAAAAGGATGGGGACTTGCCAAATCCCCATCGAGCCAGTTAATCAAAATATCACTCTCAACATTTCTCATAATGGTATTAATTAACAAATGATCTTTTGCCACTGGTGTTCCTTCAAGGCAAATCCCTTCTCCTTTTTTCCTGATTAATTGTATTTCCTGTCTCTCCAATAGCTGCTCGATTTTCTTCAAATCATTCCTAATTGTTGGCATGGAGATTCTCAAATCAATTGATAACGCTTCTGTCTTAATAAAATCATCTTCGTGGAGCAGCGCAAGAATGATATAGTTTTTCCTGTCCTCCGATTCAATCACCTGAATCTTGGTCGTCTCTTCTATCTCTTCCATGAAATTCTCCATTGTTTTCTTGTCTGCCTGAATCGTCAATCCCTTTTTGCTGACGCTCTTAAGCTCTATATTCCAGTTTTTTAATATTCTTGCAACATCCGGAATCTCCCGATACACGGTCCTCTCAGACACGCCCATTTTTCTGGCAATATCATTTACCGTAATAAAACCATGCTCTGCAACAATAATTCTGATGATTTCTTTTGTTCTGGAAGATATTATCATGTACATCTCTCCTAGTATAATCCAACTTCATTGCCTTAACATTCCGGTGAGTATGCTTTTACATCTGCACGATTACTATTAGAAAAGCGGACCAGCGGAATGTAAGGTTCATTAAATTGGGTTATACCGGCCGCTTTTAAGCAATAACTACTCCATCATACTCTTAATTCTCTGAGCAATCGCTTTATGTTCATCTGCATTTAAAAATTCTTTGATTTCGATAATCGTTGTTCCCTGGGGCGCTTCTTTCTTCGCCGCCTCCAAAAGATTTGTATTTGTCACAACAACATCAATATCCGCAGGAATCTGATGAATGGAAACATGGTTCACGTCAAGGTAAACTCCCGTTTTATTTAACTGAGTTTTTAGCATGGATGCCCCCATTGCCGAAGACCCCATACCTGCGTCGCAGGCAAATGCAATTTTCTTAACGCTCTTCTTCTCAACCTTTGCCGCATCCTTTTCCTCGCCAGGCGCGCTGTGTGATTCTACAAACCGGCTCATATCAATGCCTTGTACTTCGTCCATCTCGCTCTCAGGAGTTTTATCCCGCAGCAGAAAGAAGGATACAATGGCAAAGGATACCACAGTCGCTATCAGATAACCCATTACATTGACAAACAGCTTTCCTTTCGGAGACATGATAATCAATGCCACAATGGAGCCGGGAGATACTGCCGCTACGGCGCCTCCGTCCATAATCTGCAGCCAGAACAACGCCGCTATGGAACCGCAGATTGGTCCGAGAAGTGTAATCGGCTTTATAAGCGCATATGGGTAGGATACTTCCCCAATGCCGCCGATTATATGAATAATCGCCGCGCCTGGAGCAGATTTCTTAGCCGTACCCTTACCGAATACGCAGAATGCTAATACAAGTCCCGCCCAGTTACCGCCGTTTGCCTCTACTAAGTAGAGAATAGACTTCCCTGTCTGCGCTGCCTGCTCAATTGCAAGCGGTGTGAATATTCCATGATTGATTGCATTATTCAGGAATAATACCTGCCCCGGAACAACAAAAATTGGAGTAAACGGTAAAATATTGTGCGCCATCGCAAAATTAACGCATACAACCAATACGCTTGTAATTCCTGCAAATATCGGCGTAACAACCATATATCCAAATACCATCATGACTGCGCCTACAATACCCATTGAGAAATTGTCAACCAACATTTCCAGACCTGGCTTTACATGTCCGTCCAGCATCTTGTCAACCTGTTTGATTACCCAGGCTCCCAACGGTCCCATAACCATACCGCCGATCATCATTGTTACATCTGAACCGATAATAACGCCAATCGTCGCGACACAACCAGCTACCGCTCCTCTTCGTCCATACAGATTATATCCGCCTGTATAAGCAAATAACAACGGAATTAGGAATTTCAGTGTCGGTCCAATTAATTCTGCAAGATTTTCATTCGGAAAATATCCTGTTGCCAGGAACAACGCCGTTACAATACCCCATGCAATCAGCGCGCCGATGTTAGGCATCACCATTCCCGAAAGAGTTCCTCCAAATTTTTGTATTTTGGATTTAAAATTATTTGCCATAAATACCTCCTCAAGCCTTCTCTCTTAAGTTTTCTGTTCCTCCGACAAACGTTTATCTTATGCTTTAATTATAGGTTAATACGGACTTAATAGCTATTTATCATAGTTTCTATTTTGGCAAAAATATTTTGACATTTTTTCTCCTGATTACTCCATAAATTCCCCGCCAGATTCAGACCAAGTTCCCCAATATAATAAAAAGCGGCTCCATTTCATGGAAACCGCATTTTCAGCTTATTCTTTTTTATCATGTTCTCAATCTATCTTCTAGAGCGTGTTTGGAAATTTCTGTTCGTCACAGTTTGTGTAAAAGTTCAAA
>CATJPU010000208.1 GCA_949742505.1 uncultured Lachnospiraceae bacterium
GATTGATTTCAGTTCCAGAATTTGTTCGGCATTCGATTCCATGCAGGCCTCCTTGGAGTAATATATTTTATTTGTATGTTACGGTATACGCTTTGACCGATAACATCTATATCTTAGTTTATGGAAAAGTAAGAAAAGAGTGCTTGAAGTGATGCTGAAAATGCCATATACTTAATATTCACAAGATAAAATGAAATGAGGGAAATGAGGGATACGCAGAGATGAATTATCAGAAAGAGCTTGAGAAGATAATCACCGTACTGGAGAAAGAGCATAAGACTCCAAGGCTTTTGCTGCATAGCTGCTGTGCGCCCTGCAGCAGTTATGTGCTGGAATATTTAAGTCAGTATTTCCGAATAACGGTATTCTATTATAATCCCAATATTTATCCCGAGTCAGAGTATTCCAAACGGATTGTAGAGCAGCAGCGGCTGATTGATGAGATGCCTGTAAAGCATCCGGTCTCTTTTGCGGCGGGACCATATGAAAGCGCGCGATTCTATGAGACGGTTCGGGGGATGGAACGGGAAAAGGAAGGCGGGGAACGCTGCACGCGCTGCTATGAGCTGCGTTTGAGGGAGGCAGCGGTTCTGGCGAGAGACGGTAAATATGATTATTTTACCACAACGCTGAGTATCAGTCCTTTAAAAAAGGCTGAAAAACTGAATGAGATTGGTGTGAGACTAGGAAAAGAGTATGGGGTAAGTTATCTGCCTTCTGATTTTAAGAAGAAGAATGGATATAAGCGTTCTATTGAACTGTCGGCGGAGCATCGGCTTTATCGTCAGGACTATTGCGGATGCGTATATTCGTATGAAGAGGCCAGACAGCGGAGGATGGATAAGAATTAGCTGGCGGATTGTTCATACATGGCCTGTTTTGCCAGAGAACCGGCAGAAGTCTTAAACGGTCTTTTTAAAGTATATTTAGATAACGCTGTAAATTCTCTGTTAATTTGCCCATATGCATTCCGTCTATAAAAGAATGATGGACCTGAACAGAAAAGGGAAGCATGATTTTTCCATCCCTTTTTTCATGTTTGCCCCAGTCAAATAATGGTGTTGCGTTATCTTTATTCCCGGAATCTGTATGGGAAATATGGGTATATGCTGCCCATGGAAAAGCAGAGAACTGGAACACATCATTCCCTAACGGCGCTGTAAAGTATTCTTTCTGCGCCTGTTCTTTTTCAGACGCGAGAGTTACATATTCTTCCAGTGTATCCGTCATTTCCACATTTACAACCTTAAACAATTCCGCTCCGTCAAACTCGAATGTATGATATATTCAAATATATGGTTTTTATAAAATATATAAGTTATAATTATATGGAGAAAGTATGGATATATTTGATAATCTTACGAAATACAAGATATTTCTTTCTGTTGCTGAAAATAAAAGCATATCCTTGAGGTAAATGAAATGGATATGCTGATTGAGTTTGCGAAAATGGGGATTGGGATATCCTGTGTTGTGAAACGGTTTGTAGAACTGGAATTTAGAAACGGGCTGACTGATGGAAATCACCTTGTCCAATTCTGTTCTGCCTCGTGAAATCGGCTTTTTATATCAGGATATACAGCCGTTCAATGACAATATTCTGAAATTTATCCAAGCAAAAAAACAAAAAATCTGCCGCCGGCGGCTTTGCTGTATCCTGATTTAGTGCAACAGCGATTACCGATTAAAAATATATTTCAAGGGTTTTCAAGTTGGGATAAGTATGATAAAATGTTGAACTGAAAATTTGATAAACATTAACCAGAAAGAAGGACAGAAGATGGCACAGTTATGGGGCGGCCGTTTTACAAAGGAAACGGATCAGCTTGTTTATAATTTTAACGCGTCGATTTCATTTGATAAGAGACTGTATGCGCAGGATATCCGGGGCAGTATCGCTCACGTGATGATGCTTGCAAAACAGGGGATTCTTACGGATATAGAAAAGGAAAAGATTATAGAGGGACTGGAAGGCATTCTGTCAGATGTGGAGAAGGGCAGGCTTGTCATATCTGACGCTTATGAGGATATTCACAGTTTTGTGGAAGCGGAGCTGACTGCCAGAATCGGGAATGCGGGGAAGAAGCTTCACACTGGACGAAGCAGGAATGATCAGGTGGCTCTGGATATGAAGCTGTATACCAGGGATGAGATTACACAGACGGATCATCTGTTAAAAGAGCTATTGCGGGCAATTCTTGGTATTATGGAGGAACATACGGAGACAATTATGCCGGGCTTTACCCATTTGCAGAAGGCGCAGCCGATTACTCTGGCCCATCATATGGGCGCGTATTTTGAAATGTTTAGACGGGACCATGAGAGACTGCGGGATATTTATAGGAGAATGAGCACCTGCCCGTTAGGCTCCGGGGCTCTTGCCGGAACGACCTATCCGCTGGACAGGGAGTATACGGCGAAGCTTTTGGGATTTGACGGTCCTACCTTGAACAGCATGGACGGGGTATCGGACAGGGATTATCTGCTCGAATTTCTGTCGGCTCTCTCGATTGTGATGATGCATCTTTCCCGCTTTTCGGAAGAGGTGATTATCTGGAATTCCAATGAGTATCAGTTTGTAGAGATTGACGATGCATACAGCACCGGAAGCAGCATTATGCCTCAGAAGAAGAATCCGGATATTGCGGAACTGGTACGGGGGAAAACCGGACGGGTATATGGAGCCCTGGTATCCCTTCTTACCACAATGAAAGGAATTCCTCTTGCGTACAATAAGGACATGCAGGAGGATAAGGAGATGTGTTTTGACGCCATGGATACGGCCAAAGGCTGTATTGTGTTGTTTACAGGGATGTTAAGAACCATGCGGTTTCAGACAGAGCGTATGGACAAGAGCGCGAGAAAGGGATTTACCAATGCCACAGACGCGGCCGACTATCTGGTGAACCATGGAGTTCCCTTCCGGGACGCCCATGGCATTGTAGGAAGGCTGGTCCTGTATTGCATAGAGAAAGAGATTACGCTGGACGATATGAAACTGGAAGAATATCGGGAGATTTCGCCGGTATTCGGGGAAGATATTTATGATGCTATCAGTATGGAGACCTGCGTGAATAAGCGGGTGACTGTGGGAGCGCCGGGAAAATCTGCTATGGCGCAGGTGATTAAACTATATAAGAAGTATTTAAGAGAATATGAGTAACTATATTGTCGGTTTGTTGGCGCATATTCGGTTATGCCGAGGCTTTTGGAATGGCGCTGCCGGGATTTTAACCAGCGTAATCTGCTGCAGAGCACTTGGAAAAGTACGGCCGGATTGTTCCGGGAATGGAGGAGAAAAGGAATGAAAGAGAAGTTAAGAGTTGGTATTTTGGGAGCTACAGGTATGGTGGGACAGAGATTTATCTCTCTTCTGGAGAATCATCCCTGGTTTGAGGTTGTTACGGTGGCGGCGAGTCCCAGGTCTGCCGGTAAGACTTATGAAGAGGCAGTAGGAGGACGCTGGAAGATGACTACGCCGATGCCGGAGGCGGTAAAGAATCTGGTTGTTTTGAATGTAAACGAGGTGGAGAAGGTTGCTTCTACCGTTGATTTTGTATTCAGCGCGGTAGATATGAGCAAAGATGAAATTCGCGCAATTGAGGAGGAATATGCAAAGACGGAGACGCCTGTGGTATCCAATAACAGCGCTCACAGATGGACGCCGGATGTGCCGATGGTGGTTCCGGAGATTAATCCGGAGCATTTTGACGTAATTGCATCCCAGAAGGAGCGTCTAGGAACTTTCCGGGGATTTATTGCGGTGAAGCCGAATTGCTCTATTCAGAGTTATGCGCCTTGTCTGGCTGCATGGAAGGAATTTGGACCAAAGGAGCTGGTGGTTACGACGTATCAGGCGATTTCCGGCGCGGGAAAGACCTTTAAGGACTGGCCGGAGATGGTGGAGAATATTATTCCTTATATCGGCGGTGAGGAAGAGAAGAGCGAGCAGGAGCCGCTGCGTGTTCTTGGAAGAGTGGAGAATGGTGAGATCGTGAAGGCGGAGCTTCCGAAGATTACCTGCCAGTGTATCCGGGTTCCGGTGCTGAACGGACATACCGCCGCTGTATTTATCAATTTTGAGAAGAAACCGACGAGGGAACAGCTAATCGACGCCTTGAAGAATTTCAAAGGACTTCCGCAGGAAGAAATCCTTCCGAGCGCTCCGAAGCAGTTTATTCAGTATTTGGAAGAAGTCAATCGCCCTCAGGTGAAGCTGGATGTGGACTATGAAAATGGCATGGGAGTATCCATTGGCCGTCTTCGCGAGGACAATATGTTTGATTATAAATTTGTGGGATTATCTCATAATACCATCCGCGGAGCCGCAGGGGGCGCGGTACTCTGCGCGGAGACTCTTACCGCGAAAGGATATATTGCGAAGAAGTAATTTCGCCGCTTAGAGCGTGTTTGAAAAATGCTTTCTGTCAGATGGACGCCACAGTTTGTGGGAGATTTGTGTTAAATGAGGGAGCTTATCAGATAAAAAATAAAGAATGTGTCAAAGCACATTCTTGCGCCGGGCGCGGCCGCTTGCGGCATACTTCATCTTCACGAGAGTGCGCATCCTCCCAGAGGGTTTTTATCATATAGGGAACGAAGATTCCTATATGATAAAAAAGAAGCTGCCAGACCAGAGTTTGTTATAACCGGACTCTGGTTCGGCAGCTTGTTTGA
>CATJPU010000209.1 GCA_949742505.1 uncultured Lachnospiraceae bacterium
TGCATAACGGTAATCAAATACAGCGTTTTGCGCCTTATCGCCGCTTCATCAAGGTCAGGACGGCAGGCTGCAACAAGCGGAAGATATACCGCATAAGTTCTGTAAGTGTTGTCATTTTCTTTCGGTGACTGCATATCGGTAAGAACAGAAATTTTGGAAATGGCATAATGTTCAAACAGAAAATCAAGCGTCATTTTGCCGAGATACTCCAACTTCTCAAAAGGAGTAAAATCATCTGTTTTTTCTCGTATATTTTGAAAATGCTCAACTATTCCGTTTATCATACGCTCAATGCATTGCTCGATGAGTTTATCCCTACCCACCACAATTTTACGGTTATTTGCGTTACAATTCTTTAATATAGATGATTTCCTCATTGACAAGCTCCATCACACACGCCCGAATGTTATTCATTCTCCCGTCCACTCTAAGGCATTTTCCGCTTTTAACTGTTCCGTCACACTCTCACGCTCTGCTATTTGTTTTACTAGCCAAAAAAACATTTCCTCTGCCTGCTCGTCAATATTAGCAAGATAGCTGTTCAGCTTGCCACTTGTGAGCAGATTAGTGTAGGTTGCTCTTTTATGCTCTCGCAGATAGCGTTTGTGCCTCTGCCCCCATACGCCGATAGGCTTATTTTTTTCGGCTGGTAGAGTAAGGCAGGGGACAAAATAATCCCCTTGCCGTACATAAGTACCGCCCATTTCTTCAAAAATTGTTTTCTTCATCGTCTTTCCTACCTTTCATAATCTTTACTTCTAAAGCGTGTGCCACGCTATTTAGACTGCCTTGCCTACTCTAATTGACTATCAATTTGCTTATTTCCAAATACTTTTCTCTTAGTAGCTTATAGTCCTTAATTTCTTTTCTAAGTCGGTTATTATCATTAGCCAACTGCTTATTGTGACTTTTGAGCCGTTCATTGCTACGGTACAGATTGGCGTTTGTCTGATTGAGCCTTTGGTAGTCGCCAATCGCTTGAAAGCACCGCACCATAAGCGTTTTTGCAAGAGCTTTCAGTCGTTTCACTACTGGCTCTGCAACCTTACTCTTATATCCCTTTGCAGTCATAATTCCCTGCGGGTCATCACGATAGGCAAGCATTTCATTCTGCCAAGTAATAATCTCTTTTGTGGAAATCTCGCTGATTTTCAGTTTGCCGAAATAGGGCAGTATCCTCGTGCGAATGATATGCTCCTTTGTCAGGGAACCTCTCCCATACAGACGGAGTCTGCCCTGTCTGCCACGCAAAAGCTTGCCTGTCTCCATTTGCTTTTTATACTCGTTACCTGGTGGAATGGAAAGGCGGTGCGCCGGTCACACACGAAATAACCGTACCGCGTTACCAGTGCAGTTCCTGCGGCCATACCCACGCTCTGCTTTCCAGTGCCCTGGTACCGTATTCTTCCTATTCCCTGCGGTTTATCCTTGTCGTTCTACGGGCCTGTTTCCTGCAGCGGGCCAGCGTGCAGGCCATCTGTGAACGGGCAGGGATCTCTGTTTCCACCCTCTACCGCTGGAAATCCCTGTTCCTTGCGCATAAAGCCCTGTGGCTGGGCGTCCTGAAGGACCTAGAGGCATCTGGGGAATCATTCCTTGACGGCCTGGACGGTTCCCTCCTTAAGGGATTCAGCCTGAAATTCCACTTCTCCTTCCTCCAGCGTCCCGGAGCACAGTTACAGATCTGCCGTCCGGCACACCAGGGCAGACATCCGTTTTCACATAAGACAGGAATGGAAATCTGGAATGGTTTCTGCTAGTCTGTCTGCAACGACAACAAAAGGAGGATGTATCTTTACGGAAACCATGTGAACACAGAAAGAACAAATGGAAGTGGCACAGATGCGCTTCGGAATCATCGCGCCGCTGGTACAGGGGACATATCCAGACACTTCCATGGCCGCATACTGCCGCCGGGTAGCAAAGCCCCACAGCTGCTACCGGATGGAAGGGTGTTCCAGTATCAACCCAAAACGGTGGCAAAGTGGTATCAGCTGTATGAAAAGGGAGGAATGGAGGCCCTAGTTCCCCGGACCCGGTCTGACAAAGGCAGCACCCGGGTCATCCCGGATGAAGCAGAAAGGGAGATTTTCAGACTAAAAAAGAGTATCCCCGGCTGAATGCCACCCAGATCCGGGAAAAACTGGTGCAGGAGGGGATACTTCCGGCAACGGTATCCGTCTCAACTATCCAGCGTTATATCAAACAGAACAGCCTTAAGGGAATGCAGGAGGCGCCTGCAAAAGACAGAAAAGCCTATGAAGAGGCTTATTTTGGCGGTATGTGGCAGGCAGACACCTGTTACCTGCCCTATATCCGAGAAAATGGGAAATCCCGCCGGGTGTACCTGATTATGATTCTGGATGACCATTCCCACCTTTAATATCTGCATCGGCAAATACTTTACTATTATCCTGCCCATATTATTTGACCGTCAAATGCGGATCTGCCAACATTTTTTCATTCCACTTCTTAAATGTACTTCCTGCATTAAAAAGGAATCTTGCTAGATGAAGCATCTCAACATTTTCAGCAGCTTAATACGCTTCTTCCAAAAATTTGTGATAAACAGGCTGAGCAAATCTTTTGTTATTTCCCAAAGTTTCATCCTGATAAGGCGGAGATTTCCTATTGAATCAAATTTCATCGCTCTTCCTCGCTTTCTTCCGTATCCAGCAACCTCTTCAAATCGTCAATATCCGGAAGTGCTTTAATCAATTCTTCCGACATATCTTTTGATGTCTTATAAGTAGCTACTCCCATTGGCTTCGTATAATCCCGAATCACAAAATCTACAAAGGCTTTATTCATATTTTTGCAGAGTATAATGCCAATAGACGGATTCTCATGTGGTTTCCTTTCAAATTCATCTAACACACTTAGATACCCCGATAACTGTCCGAGATAAGCAGGCTTAAATTTCCCATTTTTCAATTCTACCGCCACGAGGCAATTCAACGCCCTACTGAAAAACAAAAGATCAATATACTGATCTTCCCCAAAAGCATCTAAATGGAACTGATTTCTCACAAACGTAAAATCCCGTCCAAATGTCAGAATGAAATTCTTTACATTATGAACAATCGCATTTTCCACAACCCGCTCATCTACATCTGCACGATCACGAACGTCCAGTTCCTCCACGTTGATATAATCCAGCAAATATTCATCCTTAAAAGTGCTGATTGCTCGCAAAGCCTGTTGTCTAGATGGAATTGTCTGTACAAAATTATTGGGCATTTGTCCCTGATGATGGTAATCGTCCCTGTCAATGGCCTTTGCTAACGCTTCACGGCTATACTTCTCCTCCGCACAACGCTTGATATAAAAAATCCTTTCGTTCATATCTTTTACTTTCGATATAATTGTTCTGTGGTGCGTAAATCCGATAGAAAAAAATGCTTCTGCCGGAACAGCCAGTTTTTCTGGCACCAATGGGTGCCAAATTGTCATATTATCATTTTTTTCTAATTTGGCACCGACAGGTGCCAAATCATCTTCCAGTCCAGCCGTCTCATTTTGTCCTGTATCTTCTATACACGACCATTCTTCATAAAATTTCCGCATATCCCTTAGACTTCTGGCAGAAAATCCGCGAAGTCCCGGCAATTCTCGGTCAAGCCGCATGCTAATAGTGTTAATTGCTCCTTTTCCCCAGAACCCATTTCTGGAATTTAGCGAAATATATTTCCCGATATTATAATAAAGTATCAACTGCTTTTCATTTACGCTTCTCGCCGCATCATACTGGCTCTGCAAAATTGCTGTTTTTATTATTTGAACAGCTTCATCATAATCCGAATATTCACTCATTTACAATTCCTCCTACATTATTCAAAATCAATTTTCGTCAAATCACAAATCCATGCCGGAGTAAATGCCTCGCCCTTTTCCTCGAACGTTCTTGTTGTGTACCCAACTCTTTTTGGATTCTCGACTGAATTGCAGCAGGAACTTACGTCAACTGTTTCATTGTAATCTAACTCTTATCAGTCACGTCTTCTCCAACATCATTTGGCGGATCGATTGCCCGTATTATATATTTTTTGTTGATTTATCCTGAAGAAACAATGGCAATACCATTTGCTCAGGGTTCCTAACAAAATCTATCATTTTAGTCATTATAAATTTCTCACATCACTATATCCAAATTTATCCTGTTAAACATATCAAAAATGTAATAAAAAAGCAATACAATTCTTATTTTTACAAGCCTATCTTTACAACATAATCATATTGCCACTCTTACAAATGCCTGATTACACTACATACGCAAAGAGTGAAACACTATGGCTATTGGCGAAAGAATATACTTTTTCCGCATTATGACAAAAATGCCCTTAGCCATGAGTTCCTACCCACAGCCAAGGGCGTTAATACTATAGATTTATTCCAGTTACAAAAATCACTTTTTAATCATTCTGCGGCCCGTAAACCACTGGCCAACAAGAATAATTGCACTTGCTATGACTGTTATCAATTTGTTACCAAAAACCTCTTGAAGTGCCGCAACCCCACATAAACACTGGATTTCCATAACTCCCTTCCTTACTCCCACTCAATCGTCCCACACGGCTTCGGAGTCAAATCATAGAGCACCCTGTTCACGCCTTTCACTTCATGGGTAATCCGCTCCGTAATATGCTCCAGCAATTCAAACGGCACATTCTCTACCGTCGCCGTCATTGCATCCACCGTATTTACCGCACGAAGAATCACTGGATACGCGAAGGTTCTTGCGCCTTCTGACACCCCCACCGACCTAAAATCCGGCACAGCGGTAAAATACTGCCACACTTTGCCTTCCAGTCCGTTCTTCGCAAATTCCTCCCGCAGTATCGCGTCAGATTCCCGGACAATCTCCAGACGTTCTCTGGTAATCGCGCCAAGGCAACGCACTCCCAGTCCCGGTCCCGGAAACGGCTGACGGTAAACCATGCCGTCAGGCAGTCCCAGGGCCTTTCCTACTACTCGTACCTCGTCTTTATACAGGAACTTCAGCGGTTCCACAAGTTCAAATTGCAAATCCTCCGGCAAACCGCCTACATTATGATGCGCCTTAACCCCGTCGCTTTCAATAATATCCGGATAAATCGTCCCCTGAGCAAGAAATTCAATTCCCTCCTGCCCTCTTGCTTCTTCCTCAAACACCCGGATAAATTCTGCTCCAATAATCTTGCGTTTCTTCTCCGGCTCTGCCACGTCCTTCAGCTTATCCAGAAAACGGTCCACTGCATCTACATAGATTAGATTCGCATCCATCTGATTGCGGAATACTTCTACCACCTGTTCCGGCTCGCCTTTACGCAAAAGTCCATGATTCACATGTACACAGACCAGTTGCTTTCCCACTGCTTTAATCAGAAGCGCCGCGACAACCGAGGAATCCACTCCGCCTGAAAGCGCCAGCAGCACCTTTTTATCTCCAACCTGCGACTGAATCTCCTTTACCTGTTCCGCAATAAAAGCATCTGCCAGCTCCGTCGTAGTAATCCGCTCCATACTGTCCGGTCTCTTATTATTATCCATGTTATACCTCCATCGAATTTTATTGATTCCATCTTATCAAATTCGATGTTTTCCGTCAATCACAGGTTGAATCCCTCTTATCTATTACCGTTCACATGACTGTTCCGAGAGCGTTTGATAAACAGCGGATTGAATCAGGATATACCCTTTCAGTCCGCGTCTTCCATGCAACATGTAAACTGCAGCTCTATTTCTTCATCCTGGGCTCAAATATCAGAGAAGCCAAATATCCGAAAATCAATGCCGCGGAAATACCTACCGCGCTGGCCTTGAATCCTCCCATAAAGATTCCGATAAATCCTTCGTCCTGCACCGCTTCCTTTACGCCTTTAAACAATGTATTTCCAAATCCCAGGAGCGGTACGCTGGCTCCGGCCCCTGCAAAATCCTGAAACGGCTGATAGATTCCCAGGAATCCAAGCACCGCCCCGCTGCACACTAATAATACCATAATTCTGCCCGGCATTAGTTTCGTCCGGTCTAATAGAATCTGCACCAGCGCACAGATTAATCCTCCAACCCAGAATGCATTGATATAATCCATAATATTCACAGTGATTCCTCCTTTTAACAATGCTCCAGCACAATGCCATGTGCAATTCCCGGAACACTCTCTCCTTCGTTGAAGCTGACTGTAGACATGAGCGCGCCCGTTGGTACGAATAATACTTTCTTCCACTCGCCTTTCTCAATCTTCGGCAGGATATAGGCAGCCAGGGTCGTGGCCGCGCATCCGCACCCGCTTCCTCCCGCATGGGTATCCTGAGTCTGCTGGTCAAAAATAGTCATGCCGCAGTCCATGTGGTTCTTCATAATATCCAGCCCCTTTTTTCGCATCAAGTCAAAGAGGATACTCTGTCCCACATACCCCAAATCTCCGGTGACAATCCGGCTGTATTCATCCGACTGCCTCTCAAAATCTGACAGATTAACCGCTATGGTATCCGCCGCCGCAGGCGCCATACAAGCGCCCATATTCTGGGAATCCTTTAATCCGTAATCCACGATTTTCCCAACGGTGATTCCCGTAATTCTTACATGACTCTTTTTATTTCCTACCACAAAAGCGCCGCTTCCGGTAACGGTCCACTGAGCGGACAGCGGTCTTTGATTAGCATAACTAAGCGGAAAACGAAATTCCTTCTCCGCCGTTCCGAAATGGCTGGAAGTCACCGCCAGCATATGTTCTCCATATCCAGCCGCCACACACATAGAGGCCAGCGCCAGCGCTTCTCCTGAAGTAGAACAGGCCCCAAATAAACCGAATAACGGGATTTGAAAACTCTCCAACCCCATAGATGTTGCAATTCCCTGTCTCAGCAAATCACCGCCAAACAAATACCTGACCTTATCCGGCGTAAGTTTCGCCTTTCCCAAAGCCAGCGTACAGGCTTCCTTCTGCATGGTTCCTTCCGCAGCCTCCCAGGTCTCCTCCCCAAAGAGGTTCTCCGAATCTGTCATATCAAAGTATTTCCCCAGAGGCCCTTCGCTCTCCTTCTTTCCCACCACAGTCGCGCTGCTCATAATATAAGGAGACTCAGAAAAAGCAATACTCTGAACTCCCTTCGTTTTCTGAATCATATCATATCCACCTTCCATACTGTTCATACACTTTGATTTCAGTTCATTGTTACTGTTCACAGCAACATGCCAGAATGCACACCATATCGGACATTAGCAGTCCGATAAGTATACCTTATTGAATGTTAGTGGTTCAATAAGTATTCATAATTGAACCATCAATGTTTATTTATCAGATTCTTATCCTATCCTTAGTATGGAAGATTTTCAAAAAAATATACTTATCGGACTACTAACGTCCGATATGGTATACCTCGTGTAACGGCCGAATGGCCATAATGGGGTACCCGGAGGGTATACCTCGTGTAACGGCCGAATGGCCATGATGGGGTGCCCGGAGGGTATACTTACCGGACTACCAGTGTTCAATGAAGTATTCTAATTTCCGCCTTCTATCATCTCCAGATAATTCCCTTTATCAATATGCATCATGGAAATCTGATTCTGATGTCTGCGGAATCCATACACGCTGTCCACATTGCGAATCAAAGACTGCAGACGCTCGTCCGGCACACATACAATCAACTGCAGTTCCAGCTCCCTTGCATAGCGCAGACAGACCTCGCTCCGCTCCTTGTCCATCTTGGAAAATGCTTCGTCCAAAAGCACCAGCCGTATCTTAGAGTCCCGGTTGCTCTGCTGCATATACAGCATAGCGAATCCCGCCAGAAGCGCCACGTATTTCGGATTCTGCCCCTCGCCGCCGGAATCCCTCCCGGCCATCTCGTCTACCGCATTTTTCTTAATATTTCCCTGCTCGTCTTCCACTCTCTCATACATGCTGAAGGTCAGATAGTTGCGGTAATCCGCGTATTTTTCCATTTCCTGTTTGTGAAGGGAACGTTTCTCCCCCTCTTCGTCCCGGGGCGGCATGAATTTCTCGGTAAGTTTCTGTATCTGCCGTTCATATTTCTGGTAAAATTCATCTTCACCCAGGCTTAACTGACCGTCAAACCCGTCGTTATAGAGCACCTTGCTGTCTAGTTCCGGCGCCATCAGCATCTCATAGAACTGACCGTTCTCATTCTCCGCCGGAAGAATATCAATCTGATAGGTGCTGTCCGAAAAACGGATTTTAGACAGCATCCGGTTAATCTCTCTCTTATGACGGTAAGCCGCCTTAATTTCCCCATGAATGGTCGCAATTACGTTCTCTCTCAGAGAATGATAGACCAGACGATACTGTTTCTCGAACTCTTCTTTGTATTTCGGCTCAAAGTCCTGTAAGAGCTGAGCCAATACCTTATCATATACATCGTTGTCCCGTTCCACTCCGGTAAATCCATATGCCGGATATTCTCTGTTAAAATGATTTCTCGCAATCGTTCTTTGGTCTTCCGCCTGTTCTTCCTGCTCTCCAAGCCGCGCAAGCTTCTCATGCTGTTTTCTGCGGTAGGTATTCTCCGCCTGTGTTTCCAGATTTTCCTTCACTTCTGCAAGAAGCGTCTCATTTACCGCAAATCCTTCCTGCAGACCGGCAAGCTTCTCCTTATAATCCCCAAGTTCCTTCTCTACCGCCCGGTAATCACCTTCCCGCCCGATACGTTCTTTATTCACCTGATTTAGTTGTCTGTTAATCTCTGCAAGCGCCTGCTCAAGACTCTCAAGCCGTTCTTTTCGCTGCGCGGTAAAACTGCCGTCTTCCAGACCCCGGAGCTCTTCCTTGAGCTGCTCCCGCTTTTCCAGATAAATATTAAGCTCCTTAGAAGCTGAAGAAAGCCGCGCAAGCTGGGCAGGACTCTGATTCAGACGCTCGAATTTCTGCGCCTGATTTAAGGTTTCCTGTAACTGAACGTCCGCAATCTGCCGTTTCTGCAATTCATAAACCTCATCCTCCAGCTCTTTTAATTTCACCTTGGAGACCCGGGTTCCAATGCAGGCATACCGGTTATAATCGTCCTCCCTCAAATGCCGGAAGATATAATTGCTGTAAGAATAACAGTCCGGCGTCACGCCGTCGCGCACCCTGTGCAGCTCGTCCACTGTCTCACACTTGTAAATCCTCCCCAGATACTTTCTTAAGCACAAATCCACATAAGGTTCCGCCGCTCTCACCGCATCATATAATGTTCCCTCTTCTGCCTTCGGATTATCCCTCTTAATTGCAGCCGTATTAATCAAATCCACTTCTTCAAATTCTCTCCGCTTCATCCTACGGAAAATCTTTGCCGCGTCCACCGCATATTGAGGCTCCACAATCAGACTGCGCTTGATGCGGCCCAGTCTTCCTTCAATGGCATTTTTCCATTTTTCATCTGTAATATCAAAGAGATCCGCAAATATTTCCACATGAACCGTCCGCCCATACTGGCTGCCAAGCTCGCTCTGAAGCTGCGCTCTGGCGATTTTTAAATCCTTTCGGTAAGGCTTCCTGTCATTTTTTAAATCCTCCGCCATCTCTTTCTTATCATTCAGTTCTTTTGTTGTCTTACGGATACTCTCTTTTAACTCCGCAAGTTCTTCTCCGATAACTTCCAGCACATTTTCAATTCCGCGCTTCACTTTCGCAAAATCAGATTCCGACGCCTCTCCTTCCAGTATCCCGTCGATACACTGCAGGGTCGGATTGCTGACATATCCGCTGATATCTTCATCCTCTGCCCATGCACGCAATCCATTCAGAATCTCCCTCCACTGTCTGGAATTGCCCTCAAGAAGACCAATGGTGGTCTGTATCTCCTCCATTTCCTTCTTCTTCACACCATAGTCGCTTGCCTGAAGCTCCGCCTTGACCTCAATCAGTTCATCTGTCTTTTCTTTCCTGCCGGCTTCAAGGGTATTGTATTTCTCATCCAGTTCGGAAATCTTCCCGCCGATTCCGTTCAAATCCTCTCTCTTCGCTTCCAACCGTATCTTACAGCTCTCAATATCCAGAATCCTTAAGATGCGCTCTGCGCGCAGCCTGTCCGCCTTCACCTGAATCAGCTTCCGGTTCTCTTCCCGTATCCCGGTAAGAATCTCAATCCGGCGCTCTAAGTCGTCCACCCGCTCCTTGATTTCACGATACGCCCCTAACTGTCTGCTGATAGCGGAGACTGTATCCTCTTTGCTCTTTGGAAACATGTAATCCCGGATAAACTGCCCCGTACCGTCCGCCATTCGAAGTGCAATTGCGCTCTTCTCCATGGTCACCAGCCGGCCCGGATCAATATAGCCGAATATCACATCATACAGCGTGTTTAAGTAAGCCTCTCTTGAGGGATAAATGCGGTTGACCTCCAGTCTTCCTCTGT
Source organism: uncultured Lachnospiraceae bacterium (assembly GCA_949742505.1). Classification (GTDB taxonomy): domain Bacteria; phylum Bacillota; class Clostridia; order Lachnospirales; family Lachnospiraceae; genus Claveliimonas. Next base: position 10,344 of record CATJPU010000209.1, read on the forward strand.
TCTCTTCCGACCCGCTTCTTAATTCTATCAGCTTCTTTAACTGCGCCGTCGTATAAGGCGTCCCATCCTCCGTTACATATCCGTTCTCCGGAATCTTTCCCGAATGACTGAAGAAATGATATTTCCTCAATTCCCGGTCATGCCTTCCCACCTCAAAGACAGCTCCGATACAGGTTGTAAGGCCGCTTCCGGTATCCTCAATCTCCAATACAATCTGGGAGCAAAAATCCACATGTTCCCGGTTTGCGGTTCCGTCTTTCTGGGCTCCTCTAAGATAACTCAATACGCTTCTCCTGTTTTTCGCATCGTCCGCAGCCTTATTTAAAAATGCAGCCGACACACTGCCGTAGAGAATCACCTGAATCGCATCCATCACTGTTGACTTCCCCGAACCGCTTTTCCCGCTGAACAGATTCACATACTCGTGAAATTCTAAGATTTTGTGGCTGATTCCGCCCCAGTTATTCATCAGCATCCGACGGAATAATTTCTTCGATTGTTTCATCCTCTGCTGCCTCCTCTCCGTATTCGTCGATTAATTCATTCATTTCCGCCGCGCTCACGTAGAGATTAATCGTGCTGTACAGATAGATTGGCGTCGCATCCTCCACATCCCGCACAGAACCCGGAAGTTCAATCATCTGATGCCGGTTCATCAGGTACAGCGCCTCCCTCCACTCTGCGCCGGTCAGCTTCCGGTCCAGGAGATTCGTATTCTTACCGTATTCCCGAATTTCCTCAAGATTCGTCACCGTCGCGTGCAGTCCCTCGCCAAGAATCTTATCCCGGTAAATCATTTTAACTAACAGAATAATAATCGTTGAAGTCAGACTGATTTTCTCCGTCTCGACGCCGTCGCCATTCAGCCGGAAGATATGCTCCTGCGGGTCATGTTCCAGTTCGCATCCGAGCACCGACAGATAATCCTCAATAAACCCTTTGTGCCTGATACAGAGCTCATAATCCGGATTATCCCGGGGCGCTAAAGTTACCGGGTCATACCTTATCTGTAAAATGCAGGTCTGACGGAATAATCTGTTAATTGTCCTTTTCAAATTCTCTGCCTCGCTGACAGACAATTCTTCCATATATGTCATATACGCTGCCATCTGTTTACTCCTTAATCTTTAGTTCTGAAAAACGATATCCTTCCTGATTCTCAAACTCCTGTCCAATCGTAATCTCCCCGGCGCTGTCCGCAATTTCCACCGCGTCCTGCCACACAAAGAACAGCTTCTCCAAATCCTCCATGGACTGAACCGTATCTTCTGTTACAATAAATACGCCGTTCCTCTCATTCTTTCTGCGGAAAACTTCAATCTCCTGTCTGGTATAGAGAGGCTTCAGGATAAATCCATCCAAATCCTCCTGTTCTTCTCCCCGCATTACCGCCTGCGGCTGAAATTCTGATTTCTCCGTATCTTTGCGCCGATACAAACTACGGCCAGTCACTGCCCGGTATCGCTCAGTAAGCTTCATCCCCAGGGACAACTTCTCCAGAATCTCCTCCCGCTTACCGCTCTGATTCAAAACCTTCGCCAGAACCGCCGTCCGGTCTTCCTCCATGGTGCCTTCCATCAGAATATAGCGGATTCTTGCCGCCGCCCGGCTGGCAAATACGGTCTTCTGCTCTATCAGCCTGTTATATCTGCGCTCTATCGCGTTAAATTCCCTCTCAATCCGGCAGAGCAGGTTCGTCGCCTCTTCGCACAGCCCCACCGCTCTCTCTATACGGCGGCTCTTTATCCGATAACTGAATTCCCATCTCTGCGCCGCCTGGGACCGCACTTCCGTCTCTGTTTCTTGTCTGCCTGCTCTCCGTAACTGTTCCGCGGCTTCTTCTTCCAGTTTACGCTTCTTTTCCAGAAACTCCCGCCTTCTGCTCTCATTCTCTTCAAGGTTCTGATCAATCAGCTCCTTTACAGCCTCCTTATACCGGTAAAAACTGTCTGTGGTAGTAAGAATCGCATATTTTCTGCTGTCACTGTTATTGATTTCCTTCACCAGCACCTCCTGGATTCCCAGAAAACTCCTCTGCCTGGACAACTCGTCAAAATACCCCCGCATGCCCTCCTGCATATTGGCAAGCATCTGCAGCAGGGAACGCGAGGTCTGAAATGCGCTCTTTAAAATCTCGTTATTCTTCTCTTTATCTGCACTGTAAGTATACAGATAGCTGTAAAGTGCCAGCACGCTCTCCCGCTCTCTGGTATTCTCCTCACTATGCAGGCGGACAAATAATTCCACAAACATCTGGCTGTACTCCGGAAATGATACCACATAGCTGTCCAAAGTCTCGTCGTAATCCCGTCTGAGCCATCCCCATTCCTCCAAATGTTTCAGACAGATCGACGCCATATTCGCCCGGGTTAGAAGTTCGCCCTCCTCGTCAAACTGTTCTTCGCTCCAATCCAGAGTCTGAGCCGCAATCCGTTCGTTCATAATACTGCGGCATTCCATCTCCGTCAGTCCAAGCAATGAATAGGAACGTGCGGACTCCTCATAAATACCAGTCAGAAACTGCTGGTAATAATCCATATATTTACTTGCAAACAATCTGTAAAACTCTCTCGGTATCCTGCCGGCTAAATTCATATTCCTTCCCCACAGATCATAATATATTTATTTTACAAAAGGCTTTCCTACATATGGTATGTAAAAAAGCGCCTTCCCTTCAATCATGCCATATGTAATCTCTTCTTCGTCCATAGACACATTCGCCCGCCCCTTTGTACGGAACGTATAGCAGCCGCTTTTTTTATAATTCTCAATTACACTTACAATCTCATGGGTAATCAGCAGGCCGTCCCGGTTCCTGTAAGTAATAACGTCTCCCGTTTCAAGCTTTTCAATGGGGGCCTTATAAGAAATAATCAAACTCCCCTTCGGGATGGCGTCTCCCATACTCTCCGACATCATACAAAACAAATGGATATGAAAAAAACTTAAGTTCGTAATAATCAGCGCCGCCGCCAGCAAAACAATCACAAATCCAGCGGAAAAAAACTTCGGTTTTTTACGTTTTGAAGCAGGCTCTTCTATAAGAACCTGCTCCTGCACATTGTCATCTTCCTTTTGATTTACTTCTTTCTGCATCCGCTGCTGCATAAATCCCTGTTCTGCTTCTTTCTGACAGTCCTTTTCCTGGCGCCTCGCTTCTTTCCAATCATCCCCATGAAACAATTCTTCCGGACTTGGAAACTGCTCTGCAAAACCGCCCCATTCTTTTCTATCCATAAATAATAACCTCTCTCTATGCCGCGCTGTGCCTAAAAATCACATGAAACTTTACTGCTTCCGTTTCATTCTTCTTTTCACGCTCTCCCGAATATACTGCTCAAGCTTTGAGCCCGAAATTCTGCTCTTATTCTTAAAAAATTCCTCATACAGCCATTGCTGTTTCTCCAGCTTATCCTCCAGACCCGCAATTTCAGCATGGTTGTCCTGAATGAGCTGCTCCTTTTCCTCAAGCCCCGCTTCCAATTCCTGTATCCGCTCATTCTGCTTCTCGAAGTCTTCCCCCAGTTTCTCCATGTCTTCCTGAAGACACATGACGGCTTCTCTTTCTTTGAGAAGCAGATTCTCCTGCTTTCTGATTACCTCTCCCCGGGAGCGGATGGTTTCCTTTTGAACGTCTATGACGCTCTCATTCGTCTTAATTTCATTCTTCTGCTGTTCAAGGAGCTTCTCCTGCTCTTTACTGTGTTCCCAGAGCTTCTTATAGTAATTCTCGGCTTCTTCCAGCTTCTGTACCTGTTTCTGACTCTGCTCATTTGCCAGTCTCAATTCCTCCTGAAGATTCTGAATCATCTCCTGGAGCCCTTCAATATAAGCATCCGCACTTTTCTTATTATATCCGCCAAATAAACTGCCGTTAATCTTTACGTCCATCTCGCCCATTAATGAATCATCCTTTCATACGACTTGTCATTAATGTTACTATTATATCAATCATTTGTCAAATATTGTTGCTGTTCACTCCGTTCACAGCAACATGCAAAAATTCATTGAAAATTGCCTTCGGCAATGGGATACAAGACCAGACGGGTCCGCTTCGTCTGGTCTTGTCAGCAAAATTAATGAATCATGTATATTTACAATTCCTTAATTCTATCTATGGCCGCCGCCGTATTTTCATAAGAACCAAAAGCAGTCAGCCTGAAATACCCTTCTCCGCTCGGCCCAAAGCCTGAGCCCGGCGTTCCTACCACGTTAGCCTGCTCAAGAAGATAATCAAAAAATTCCCAGGAAGTCATTCCCTTCGGCGTCTCCAGCCAGATATAAGGCGCGTTAATCCCTCCGGATACGCTGTAACCTGCCTCTTTCAGCCCTTCATAAATCACCCTGGCATTCTTCATGTAATATGCCACCTGCTTTTTAAGCTGCGCCTTGCCTGCCTCAGAATAAACTGCCTCGCCTGCCTTCTGAACAATATAAGGCGCTCCGTTATACTTAGTCCCGTGACGTCTCGCCCATAGAGAGTGCAGCATAACGTCTCCCCGCTTCACATCTTTTGGAATTACCGTCGCGCCGAGACGCACCCCGGTAAAACCTGCATTCTTAGAGAAACTGCGAAGTTCAATCGCGCAGGTCCTTGCTCCCTCGCACTCATAAATCGTATGCGGCACATCCGCTTCAGAAATATACGCCTCATAAGCTGCGTCATAAATTATGACCGCTCCCACCTTATTGGCATAATCCACCCACTCCTGAAGCTGACTTTTCGTAATGGCCGAACCAGTTGGGTTATTCGGAAAACACAGATAAATGATATCCGGCGTCTCTTTTGGCAGCTCCGGAGCGAAGTTCGTGTCCTTCGTGCAGGGCATATAGATTACATCGCTCCAGGTCTCAGTTTCTTTGTCATAAATGCCGGTACGCCCCGCCATTACATTGGTATCCACATAAACGGGATAAACCGGGTCGCATACTGCAATTTTATTATCCTTCGCAAAGATCTCCTGAATATTGCCGGAATCTCCCTTCGCTCCGTCGGAAATAAATATCTCGTCCGCGCTGATATCGCACCCCTTAGCCTGATAATCATGCTTTGCCATCGCGTTTCTCAAAAATTCATATCCCAAATCCGGCGCATAACCATGAAAGGTCTCTGCATGCGCCATCTCATCCACAGCGCTGTGCAGTGCGTCAATAATCGCCGGCGCAAGGGGCTGTGTGACGTCTCCGATTCCCAGACGAATTACACTTTTGTCCGGGTTCGCCGCCGTAAATGCCGCTACCTTTTTCCCGATTGTTGAAAACAGATAACTCCCTGGTAATTTCAGATAATCTTCATTAACTTTAAACATCCTGTGTATTCTCCTATTCTATCATACTTTAATCTCTCCGTCATATACAGTGACCGCCGGACCGGTCATATATACCTTTCCGTCCTCTTCACTCCATAAGACGGTCAGCTCTCCACCCTCTAATTTTACCGTAACCTGGCGTTCTGTCAAGTCATTTAATACACTTGCCACAGCAGACGCGCAGGCGCCGGTACCGCAGGCCAGCGTTTCGCCTGCTCCTCTCTCCCATACGCGCACCTTGATATGATTCCGGTCTGTCACCTCAGTAAATTCCACATTGACACGTTTCGGAAACCGTCCATGATACTCAAATTCCGGTCCCATCCGCCTGATATCAATCCCTTTTACACGATTCACATAGACCACTGCATGGGGATTTCCCATAGATACCCCGGTCATTCGGTATTCCGTCTGATGAATCGTAATTTTCTCCTGAATTACTCTGCTGTTTTCCGAAATTATCGGTATTTTGTCCGCCTGGAGGATAGGATAGCCCATATCCACCGTTACCTGCTCCACCTGCTCTTCCGCCGTCTGAAGCCAGAGCCTTCGGATTCCCGCCAGTGTTTCAACCAGAAGTTCCTTCTTATCGGTCAGCTTATGTTCATATACGTACTTTGCCAGACACCGAATCCCGTTGCCGCACATCTCCGCCCGGGAGCCGTCCGCATTGTAAATCTCCATCTTAAAGTCTGCCTTCTCGGAAGGGCCAATCAGAATCAGCCCATCCGAACCGACGCCGAAATGCCGGTCGCTTATCCGCCTGGCAATTCGCTCTGGTTCTCTTACACATTCCGCCAGACAATTCACATACACGTAATCATTTCCCAGTCCATGCATCTTTGTAAAATACATATATTCACTTTTCCTTTACAGCGATAAATTCTATTTCTGCACTCTTTTTCTGTTCCTCATCTTCCGCTTTTTCTATTTGCTGCTTCTCTCTGTATTTTCTCCGGATCGTCCCCTGCACACTAGAGCGTCGCTTCACAGGCGCACAGATAACACGAATATCAAACATTATTTACTTCAAGATAATGCAGCGATGCACCAGCGTTATTCCGCCATAATACTGAGTACCATCCCGGCTGTCTCCACCAGATTCGTTCCGCTGTCCATACTGCATTTCTGCAGATATTTATGCGCTTCCTCTTCCGACATATGATTACGCGCCATCAGAAGTTCCTTCGCCTCCCGGATAATCTTCTGCTGCTCCGGATTCTTCTCCGGTCTTATCTTCTTTCGTTTTCGTCTTCTCCTGTCCATGGCCTGCTGCATCATTTCCATGGTATTCATCAAATCATATACCTTAAGGGGCGTTGACAGACCTACAATCCCTTCCATGGTTTCCCCCTGCCATTTATCCGGCGATGCGATGAGGAGCATCTCAAATTCCGGGGGAAGAAATTCTCTGAGTCTGGTGTACAGCATATCCGGCAGCTTATATCCACATACCAGAATTCCCTCGTCTAACAGCTCCGTATACTGCAGCGCCTGCGCGCCAGTGGTACATACGCCCATCACAGAAATTCCGCCTCTGACCAGAATATTCCGAATGTTCACCGCATTTTCCTTATTTGGAAATGCAACAATAACTCCTGCCACGCTTACACCCCCTTTTTCTGCGGTACTTTATATCGCGCATTCTTATGTTCTTTCTTATATTCTTCTTATGACCTTATCATCTGAATACCGGACAAAGCGCTCATTTCGGTTCACTACTGCTTCACTGTTACCTTATTTCTGCCGGTTACATGATATGGAGGTACCTCTGAATCTCCCAGTCGGTTATCTGGGCGCGGTACTGGCGGTATTCTTCCCTTTTGGCCGCAATATATTTCTCAGACAAGTCTTTGCCCAGTACGGCCTGAATAAATTCATCCTTCTCAAATTCTCTTGCCGCTTCCAAAAGACTGCCCGGCAGTGATTCGATTCCCATCTGCTTCCGCTCCCGTTCACTTAACTCGTAGATATTGGTGTCCACACTCTCCGGCGGCATAATCTCATTGCGTATTCCATCCAGTCCTGCCGCCAGACATACGGCAAGCGCCAGATAAGGATTCGCCGACGGGTCCGGACTTCTTAATTCCACCCTGCTCTCCTCTGCCGCAGCCGGAATCCGAATCAATGGCGTCCGGTTAATCTCCGACCATGCAATATACACCGGCGCCTCGTATCCCGGTATCAGCCGCTTATAGGAATTTACCGTCGGATTGGCAATAAAGGTAATCGCTTTCATGTGCTTCATAATGCCCCCGATAAAGTAATATGCCTCCCGGCTTAATCCTTTCTCATTCGAAGCGTCCGTAAAAACATTCCTGCCGTCCTTGTGCAAGGTCATATTCAGATGCATTCCCGAACCGTTGGCGCCGAATTTCGGCTTCGGCATAAAGGTCGCATGAAGTCCATGCCGCTTGGCAATCGTCTTCACAACCAGCTTGAACGTCATGATATTATCCGCGGTAGTCAGCGCCTCGTCGTACTTGAATACAATCTCGTGCTGGGCCGGAGAAGCCTCGTGATGAGACGCCTCAATCTCAAATCCCATATCCTCTAATGTCAGTACCATATCGCGCCTTGCATTTTCGCCGAAATCCATGGGACCCAAATCAAAGTAGCCTGCATTCTCATGGGAAATCGTCGTCGGCAGCCCATTCTCATCCGTCTCAAAGAGGAAAAATTCACACTCCGGCCCAACCTTAAACTCATAGCCTTCTGTTCTGGCATCCTCCACAACTTTCCCCAGAATATATCTCGGGTCGCTCTCGAAGGCTGTTCCATCCGGTTTGTATATATCGCAAATCAGTCTGGCAACCTTGCCCTGCTGGGGCCTCCAGGGGAAAATCTCAAACGTATTCAGGTCCGGGTACAAATACATATCCGACTGTTCTATCCTCGCAAATCCCTCAATAGACGAACCGTCAAACATACACTTATTGTTCAGCGCCTTTTCCAGCTGACTGATTGTAACCGCCACATTCTTAAGAGCGCCGAAAATATCCGTAAACTGCAGGCGGATAAATCCCACATCTTCTTCCTCAACCATTCGTAAAATATCTTTTCTTGTATAATTATTCATAACTGCTGCCTCCTATTCCTACTTTTCTTCTTAAACTACTGTGCATCCTCATTCATCTCCTTATCGTCTCAAAATCAGATGCTCTTCGAAAGTTTTCAAATCCCCTGTAAACAAGATAAGAGCGCTCTTCCCCCTTGGAAAAACGCCCTTGTTTTCACTTAATTATAAGGATGTTACACCTCTTTGTCAAGCTGACAATAACTTTTTTGTGATTGTAACCGCCCTGAACTTATGATAAAATAAGAAAAGAAACGATGGGAGATGACTACAGTATGAATGATAAAAATTATAATATTTTATATGAATACTTAAAAGGTATCCGCAGCGGCTCAGAAGTCCCATCTCTTGATATCAATGAACTTGACGAGGATTATCGGGACTTCGGACATGAACTTCTGCAGACAGGGAAGCAGCTGATTTCTTATAAAAAAAGGGAACAACAGCTTGAAGAGGAGAAACAGCGTATCCAAAGCCGGGCAGATATGATTGAGGGTTATAACGAGCTTCTTGTCGCCATGCTCAGCAAGCGTGATGAATGGCTTCTTGTTGTGGATATGGAATCCAAAGAGATTCTGTACTGTAACAAACGCAAGCAGTTCGGACGTACTGATAAGCATTTTTGCCAAACCTGCAAGAACCGCCTGACCTTCCATCCCGAACTCTTGAACTGGAAGGGCGACGAACAGTACAGCGTATGGGAAATGGCCGGCGAAGACGACACGAATTACCGCATAACCTCTTTCCCTATTGAGCTAAGGGAACGTTCCTCCTATGTACATATTATCGTCGATATTACAGAAGAGAAGCGGATGGCGCACAATCTTACCAGCAAGGCATACCACGATCCCGGTACCGGAATTAAGAATCGTTTGTTCTTTGAAGAATATATGGAGATCCTTCTGCACGATAAGCAGCAGGCAACGCTCTGTTATCTGGATTTAGACGGACTGAAATACGTCAATGATACATACGGCCATTTAGAAGGTGATATGTATATTCAGAACTTCGTTGAAATCATCCGAAAGGATTTCCGAAGCGGGGATACATTTGCCAGAATCGGCGGGGATGAATTCTGTCTGGTACTGACCGGCAACATGAAAGAACTGATAGATAGGAAGCTGGAGGAAATCCTGACGGAATTTCAGGAAAGCGACTTCAGCGAATACCAGTGCAGTTTCAGCTTCGGTGTTGTGGAAATCCCGGGCGCCGCTAATACTATGACCCTGGATGAAATCCTTCAGAAAGCCGATGCGCTCATGTACGAATGCAAGCGTACGAATAAGGAAAGATTTCCGGAACTTGTCAGATAAGAAGTTTGCTTTTTGCGCTGCATATAACTGTAACCAATGCACTTGGCGTCTGCGTCGGATGTGCGCCTGCAAACTAGTACAGCCTTGCGTAATGAACTATGAATCACGTGCTTGCAGAATTCACAGTTAATTGCGCAAGGCTGTGCTGGCTTCCATTGTATCCCCATATACCGTATTTCCTCCGCTACACCTTCGCCGTCAGCGTCTTCGCACTGACGCCGGGCTGCATCCCCAGTTTCCCAGACAAAGCGCTGGTTACATTCCCTGGCGCGTCAATCACGACGCTGATAATCGAAATCCTTTTCTCCCGGTAGGGAAGTCCCATTCTCCCTATGATGTACTGCCGGTATTCATGCAGCAATTCATTCACCGCAGCAGCCGTCTCTTCATTCTTTATAATGATACTAATCACAGATACTCTTGTTTCCATTCTGTTAACTCTCCTATTTCTCTTTTAAAAATCCATTCCCACCGGGCAGCAGCATCCCAAGATACCGCTCAAATTCTGTACCTCCGGTATTCTCTGCCCCATTCCTTACAGACTCTTCCATTGCCTTCCATGTAAACTGGCCCGCAAGCCTGCACAAATCCTCAATATGGTCTCCCCTTGTCATCCCTCCTGCCAGAACCGACGCGAATAAATCACCGGTTCCAGAAAAACTTTGTCCAATATACGGAAATGCAATCATCTGTGAAGCCGACTCTGTCAGAACCAGATTACCAATCTTCTCTCCATCCTTATCTGTAAAATGGATTCCCGTCACCACAATCGTTCCCGGTCCATTTGGCAAAATCCTGTCCGCCATCTGCCGAAGCCTCTGGGTAAGCATTTCGCCGGAAAGACAGCAGACCTCCTCATAATCCACATCCGTTAACAGACAAAACTCCGTAAGATTCGGAGTAATGACGTCAGCCATATATACCAACTTTTTCATCTTCAGCAGAAGCCCATCTGTAAACATGTCATACTTGTTCCCATCATCTCCCATAACCGGGTCCACCAGAAGAAAGGTCCCCTCTTTGCGAAACGTTCCGATAAACTGAAAAATATGCTCAATCTGTTCTTCGCTTGCAACAAAACCGGTATAAATCCCGTCAAACTCTGCTCCAAGCTTCTTCCACTCCAATCGGATGGCTTCCATTTTATCGGTAAAATCTTCCAGATAATAGCTGGGATATCCTGTCTGAGCGCTTAAGACAGCCGTAGGAAGCGGACATGGCTGCACGCCCATCACCGAGATTACTGGTATTGCCGCAGTCAGCGAACATTTCCCAAACCCTGATAAATCATTGATTACTGCTAATTTCTTCATTCTGTCATTTCCCTTTCCCTATATTCAAAATAAAACCAGCAGAAAGAACCAACACAAAACCCACAATGTCAATCTTTTCAAATGCTGTGGACAGGAACTCCGCTGCAAGAATGGTCGCCGTCACAGGCTCTACGCTGGTCATCAGCCCGGTATAAACCGCCCCGATTCTGGTAAGAGCCGACAGATAAAAGCAGAATGGCAGAATCGTTCCGGCGACTACAATCGCAAGAAATGCAATAACTACTATCATATCTATATTGGCATTCATCCGCCAGGGCTGTCTCACTGCTGCAAGCGTTATTCCGCCGATTATCATCGCCCAGGCGCAAACCGGCTCCGCCGGATATTTATTTAACAGCGGAATCGGCAGCACCGCATAAAAACAGGTCGCAAGAGCCGTCAAAAGTCCCAGAACAATTCCCTCCGGCGACACATTTAAGCTATGCCAGTTTCCATGCGTTGCAATCAGAAAAATCCCGGAAACCGCGCAAAAAACAGCCGCCAGTTCTCTTTTCTCCGGCTTCTTTCTATCCCGAACCGCATAATATACAATCAGCATCGCCGGATTCAGATATTGAAAAAACGTAGCCGTTCCCGCATCCGTCGCCTGAACTGCCGCAAAAAAAGAATACTGCATCCCCATCATACCTGCAATTCCAAATACTATCAACCGCAAAGCCGCCGGCTTTTCCTTCCACACTCCCCAGACATCCTGTTTCCTGACAGCCGAAAACACAAATAACAGAATCCCCGAAGCCAGCAGCCTGTAAGGCGTCAGCCAGGATGACTCAAGTCCCTTTGATTCAAACAAATACTGTGCCGCCGGACTGGATGCTCCCCATAGAATCCCCGTCCAGACGGCAAGCATAAAGCCGATTCTCTTATTCTTTCTATCTATATCCATACTTAACCCCGTCACGCCTTCTCTCTTCTTATGTCAATATATTGCCGCATTAATTCCCGTGTAAACAGTTTTATATTTCAATTACCTGTTATCCACTAATGCGGCCGTCTACTAGTCATAAGCCAGCTTCTTTTTCCATACGCCTGTTTTCACGTAAATCATTCCCAGCGGCACCGATGCGCCCGGCGCAATCATACAAGCCAGGAAAATCCCGGAAAGACCTAAAAAGTTCTCCAGAATCACTACCAGCACCACTCGGACCAGAATGCAATTTACAAAAGAACTAAGCAGCACAAACCAGGTATGCCCCGCGCCGATTGCAAATCCATGGTATATCATAAATACCGCGTAAAATATCTGACCAATAATCTCGATACGCAAGTTCAGCGCCGCCACATCCACAGCCTCCAAATCCCCGGTAAAAAATCCCGCGAATACCGGCGCGCCGGCTTCTACCGCCACAATCATTACGAGAGCTGCAGCACAGGTAAGTTTCATAGCAGTATACAGAGCCTCTTTCGCCCGATCATATTTCCCCGCCCCCAGGGTCTGTGCCACCATGGCGGCAGACGCACTGCTGACCGCTGAAATAAATAACTGGCAGAAATCCTTAATCTTAGCGCTGACGCCCGCTCCTGCTGAAGCCGTCACACCGTACCCATTGACAAATTTCGTCACCGTCAGCCAGGAAATAGCCGCCAGGGACATCTGCACCGCACAAGGTATCCCAAGTCCTATAATCCGGCTGAAACGCTTTGTATAAAATGCCGGCCGCAGGAGTCTGATTCCAAAAATATCCGGATTCTTCAGCACATGCACAAGTATCAGGCCAAAGGAAAAACCCTGCGAAATCACCGTCGCTGCAGCTGCTCCCCGGGTTCCCATACGGAATCCGCCTACAAACAGTATATCCAGCAGAATATTCACACAAGTTGATAATAAAATAATCTTCATTGGCCGTTTCGAATCACCCACGCCTCGAACTGCCGCTACCAGTGCATTATACCCTGCAATAAAGAAAATACCAATACTGCAAATGCGCAGATAATCCAAAGCCTCCTCATATGCAGGCGCGCCAAGCGCCTTTAAAATAGTCCCTGCCGACAGATAAATCACGCTCAGGAGAACCGCCGACATCACCATAAAGCTATAAAACAGCGTATTCGTAGTCTCTTTTCGCTTCACATCTTCTTTTGCTCCAAAAAACTGCCCGATTAAAATGCTGCCTCCCTGAGACAGACCAATTATAATTTTAGTCAGAAGTTCCATCACCTGACTGGAATTATTAATTCCGGAAATCCCTCTGGCTCCGATAAAGTGACCGGATATCATCAAGTCCGCCATACTGTATAACGACTGCATCAGACTGATAATTACCAGAGGAACCGCATATTGTATCAGGCAGCTTCTGACACTCCCCTCCGTAAGGTCAAAAGTCTTATCCGATTTCTTCATTTGTACTTCATCTCCTCCTAATATCTTCCGCCTGTACGGACTGAAACAGCCGCCGCCCTTTATGCCATGTATAAAAAGCATGCTGCCCGCGGCTTTCTATCTCTGTCTGCTCCGGTCCACACAGGTGAAAAACTCCGGCATCACTGCCGGAGTTTCACTGTTTCTTTAGTTTACTAAATTGTGGTAAGTACTGTCAAGCACTTTGTGTCCGGCTTATCTGGTCTTCCTGCCGGTTCCTAGAAACATCTCTGGCGCGTTCAAGCTTCTGAACTTCCTGCTCTTCTAAGCATGCCAGAATGGCTTCGTTAAGCTGTAACATCTTGTCATCCAGAGTAGCTACCATATCCGCACACTCTCTCAGATCCTTACTGATATACTCTGGCGCCCTGCCCTCGTACTTATAGTATATCTTGTGCTCCAGGCTCGCCCAAAAATCCATAGCAATCGTCCGAATCTGAATCTCAACCTTCGTGTCTACTACACTGTCTGATAAAAAAATTGGGACAGACACCAGCATATGGTAACTCTTGTATCCACTTTGCTTTGGATTCTTGATGTAATCCTTAATAGAAAGAACCTTAAGATCTGTCTGATTTCCTATCATCTCTGCAAGTTTATAAATGTCTGAAGTAAATGAGCAAATCAATCGAACCCCTGCAATGTCATTCACATACTTCACCATGTTCTCAATAGAAGTTTCATGTCCATGCCGCTTTAGTTTCTTGACAATACTTTCTGGTGACTTAATCCGGGTCTTAATATGTTCAATCGGATTATAACTGTGCACATGCTGAAATTCATCGTTCAAAATCTCCAGCTTTGTGCCCACTTCCTTGAGTGCAGATGTATATAGAAACATGACTGTCTTCCAACTGTCCACATCCTCGTAATTGCGAATCGTCATTTCCATATCCTTCTCTCCTCTTCGCCTTCTTCTCCCCCTGTGAAGAGTACTTTGTATTTTTATACATACAGTATACCACAATATGGAATTAAAGCCATAGATTTCAGAATTTTTTAATGATTACAATATTAAAATTCGATTCCCTCTCTCGCTCTTTTCCCTGTATCAAAAGGATGCTTTACCTTCGTCATCTCCGTTACATAGTCCGCCGCCTCAAACAGCGCGTCGCTTACATGATGCCCTGTCATAATCACCTCAAGGCCTCTTGGCTTATGCTTAATAAAACTCACCAGCTTTTCTTCACTCAATAATTCCAAGTCCACCGCACATACTGCTTCATCCAAAACCAGCACGTCAAAATTAATGCAGAACTTCGCAATCTCATCCAGCGCCTTTGTGTTATAATGCCGGTACTCCGCCTTCTCCTCAGAATTCATCTGATTAAAAAACTTCGCGTGACGTTTGCCGGGAAGCAGCGTAATATTGGGAATCCCCTCCAGTATCTTTCTCTCGCTGGAGGTATTATCCTTCATAAACTGGAACACCAGCACATCCAGTCCGCTACCCGCAGCGCGAATTGCCTGTCCCATCGCCGCTGTCGTCTTTCCTTTTCCATCTCCATAATAGATATGAACCAAACCTGTCCCAATCATAGTTCTCCCCCGCTTTCACTGCCTATATCCTGCTTCTGCCTTCTTCCGATACAACATTTCCAAAGCAACATGCAAAAATTATCTAAATCAGGCCGGCCCGAATATCAGCTCAAACATAAAACAGGGGAATTTTTCTTACAAATCCAGCTTCATGTCACCGAATTTAATCCATTCCTTTTTCCGCATAAATTCAGAAATTGCAAGCGTCACCACTGCCGGAAGAACTACCTGAATTACCAGAATCTTCACCAGAACAACTGCCGCCGCCTCTGTCTGAACCATTACCTGCCATGTCATAATCTGACCTACCAAACCCGCTGTTCCCATACCGGAACCTGTTGCATTACTAGTCATATGTAATACTAATGTGCCTACCGGCCCCAGAATTGCACTGGACAATATGGCCGGAATCCAGATAACCGGTTTTCTCACAATATTAGGAACCTGAAGCATAGACGTACCGATTCCCTGCGCCAGAAGTCCCCCTACTTTATTCTCACGATAGCTTGCCGCTGCGAAGCCAACCATATTACAGCAACATCCGACAGTTGCCGCTCCTGCCGCAAGTCCTGACAGATTCAGAATAATTCCCAGCGCCGCCGAACTAATTGGCAGTGTAAGAATCATCCCCATCAGCACCGATACGATAATTCCCATAAGAAACGGCTGCTGTTCCGTTCCCCAGTTAATAATAGAGCCAAGCCAGGTCATAAAGCCGGAAATCGGAGGTCCGAGAATCAATCCAACCAGCGAACCGCTTCCAATCGCCGCCAGCGGCGTCACCAAAATATCCACCTTTGTCCTGCCCGTAACAAGCTGACCTAATTCAATTCCTACGTATGCGGCAATAAATGCCCCCAGCGGTTCTCCCGGTCCTGCATATATCATGCTCCCTTCCACCAGTACTGAACCTGCCAGAAGCTTACTTGCAAATGCTCCCGTCATCCCGGCCGTTGCTGCGGAAACCACCACAAGCTGACTGCACTTGAACTTATATGCCACGCCAATACCAATACCTGCGCCTGTCAGAGACGCGGCAACCTTGCCAATTACATATATCATATCTCCGGCCGCTCCGCCAAGCAGCGTCCCAATCTGCTGAATAATCGTTCCCACAATCAAGGTTGCAAATAACCCCTGCGCCATGCCGCTCAGCCCATCAATAAATATCCTGTCTAATACCTTCTTCAACTTTCCCATAACTCTCTCCTCTGTATCTTTTCCATATGCGGACGCATCTTTCATATCCAAAAAAGATGCCGCGCATACGAATTTACATATGTCTTGTCACTAGGAAAGTCTATCACAACCAGGCTATGAAATCAAGTATCCTTTCTCTGTTAGTTTCGACTCAACCAAATCAAGCGTCTCTTCATCACTTGCTTCTACCGTATGAAAATGAACATCCCCGGTAAGCTCTTTCAAAGGTTTTACCTTGTTGCCAAAAATCTTTTCCATAAATTCATCTACATCCCGTCTGCTGTTGATAAATAAATCCGCCGAAATCTGCCCGTACACATCATGCTCAATAATCACATCCAGCACCTTCGCTCCCGCATCTACAATACAGTATAGCTCCTCCCGCATCTCTTCATCGGTATGCTTCACCGCAAATACACGCTTACAGATAAGGCTTCCCTCCTGCTTCCCGTAAATTACATACCCTTTATTCGTTGACAGAATGTTCTTATTCGTCGCGCGAAGCAGCGCAATATCCTGTACAATAACCTGCCTGCTGACCCCCATGCGCTTCGCCAGGGCCGTTCCCGACAGCGGCTCATTCTCTGTATTCAGGAGCTTAAGAATCAACGTTCTTCTCTGTTCTCCATCCATTCTTCTTTCACCTCTGTATTTATTGTTGCATAACTCCATATAGAAATACAAGTCTTGACATTTATAAAATGCAATTTTATGATGGTTTTAGTTTCATGTAGAAAGGAGAACGCCATATGTTCCGATTATGGGCTAAAGAATTGAAAGACAACCGCATGCTCCGGGATACCGTCATCTGCGACGAATCCGAAGATACCCGTACACATAAAGTATTCCATGCACTGGATGAAGTATGCTACAAATTTGACTTAAGTAAGCCAATCTGGCTCGACAACACGATTACTGAATTTAAACGTCATTCCAAAGCAAGATTCTATCAGGATAATTTCGTAGACTCCATTGATTTCGACTACCTTGAAATCCAGATTATAGAAGAAGATTAAGAGCGGAGGGCAGATCCCGCCCTCCGCAGCCAAATTTTTATTCTGTTTTAATCGCCGCCAGCGGACTCAGCCGCATTGCGCGCAGCGCCGGGAAATACCCTGCCAGAGTTCCTACAAGCATCGCAAATCCCATTGCCGCAAGTACCAGCCACACCGGTATATAGGATATATCTCCTTCTATTCCCATCGCCGCTCCATGGCCGGTCAATATGTTGATAATTCCAGACAACATAAAGCTTAATATCATTCCGGTGACTCCGCCAATCAATCCGATAAATGCAGCTTCCATCAGGAACATCTGCTTGATATTCCTCAGGCTGCACCCCAGTACCTTAATGACGCCGATTTCCTTCGTGCGCTCGTAAATCGACATCATCATGGTATTTGCTATACCGATTGCCGCTACCAGAAGCGAAACTGCTCCGATTCCTCCAAGCACAGCCTGAATCATGGCAAGCTGCTTCTTCGCGCTCTCTAAAAGCTCTGCATTGGTACTGGCATTATAGCCTGCTGAACGGATATCTGCAACCACCTGCTCTACTAATTCTTCATCATCCACTTTGACCTGTACAGAAGAATAGGTAAAGTCTTTGTACGGCTTACCGCTTTTTGTAGTAGGCTGCCCTGGAATCGTTCTTCCGCTGAACTCTTTCTTTAATACCTGCTTTAATGTTTCCAGGTCGCAGTATATGTTATAGTACCCATTTTTATAAGTATCCGGATCTCCGTCTACCACTCCGCTTGCCCGCACTGCATGCTTTTCCGCCTTTTTTACTGTCTGCTGGGATTCTTCCGGATTCTCCGTTGTTCCAAATGACGGCCCCTGCTGCGCTGAATAATAACTTTCCTGGTCAAGGATTAGAAACAGTGTATCCTTCTGCATATCAATATCCGGTAAATCGCCGGTCTCATAATAGCCTTTTCCTGTTCCCTTCTCCGTAAAATTCGTAATAATCCCATTCCCGTATACCAGCTCCAGCGTGCTGGTTCCTGTCGCCGGAAGTCTCCCGCCTTCCGCCAGATCCAGCTTCTGCTGCTCAAGGGCTTCCGGCGTCAGCGCTTCTAACTGAGCCCAGCCTTCATAGCCGCCTTTCAGAAGAATCACCGACATCTGGTACTGGGGCTCTACACTCGTTACATGCTCCAGCTTGGCAAGCTCATTCACCGCCGCATCCGTAAGCCTCTTATCCGACTGCTCTTCATCGCCGCTGCCGCTGTAATAGATCATGCTGTCCCCGGCTTCCGCGCCGGTTACGCTAATCGTATTTAAGCCGCCCATCATTTCCAATTCTTCATACATAGACGCCTGCAGACCCAGACCAAGAGAAATCATCACCACAATCGAAGTCGTTCCAATCATAACGCCCAGCACTGTGAGAAAGGTACGAAGTTTTCTGCGTCTTAAGTTACTGCTGCTCATCCTCAGAAGGTCCATCCAGCTCATCCAGCAATCCCTCCTCCTCTTCTAACAATCTACGGGCTTTTCTCTTCTTTCTCATTACGATTACCACAATAAGAATAATTACAATTGCTGCTGCAACTGCAATCGGAACGACCGGCAGTCCGGCCTTTGGTTCCGCCATCATGCCGTCTGTCATCATATCGGAGCCGCTCTCCATAGCCTCTGTAACCATAAGATTAAAGCTTTCCTCCGCCGTAGATACAGTTCCCGCTTCATCTTCATAGGAAAGGGTCATTTTGACCTTCCCTTCTCCCTCCGAAGCCTTCGTTCCTTCCAGCATCGCATCAATGGCCGTACTTGTTCCAGGCTCGACATTGCCAAGGAACACTTCCTCTTTCTTAATGCCTTCCCCTTCAAATATCGCCTTAACATTATATAATTTAATCCTGCCAAGATTATACAGATTGCAGGAAACATTTGCCTCGGAACCTACCTCGATACTCTCCGGCGTAATCTCAAATTCACTAAATTCAAATCTGACATTCTGTTTAACCGGAATGGAGAGGCTTGCTCCGGCCTCAATCTGTGCCGCATCGCTGTCCTCATATTTCATAGAAAGGGCAATCTCATAGGGCTTCTGCACCAGATCTGACTTTGCATTCAGAGAGATGGAGATATCGGCCGTTCCTCCCGCGGCAATCCCATCCATATAAATAGAATTAGAACCGGAAGTCGGAAGAAATGCCGGCGCTATGGTCTGCTCATCCTTCCCTTCCGTAGGCGCCTGCAGCTCGAATAACATATTGCTGACTTTTGTCTTCTTTGACGTATTCTTCAAATGAACCGTCAGAACAAAATCACTGCCCGCTCTCACATCTCCGGGATTGGTTGTAAATCCGGTCACAATGACTCTCGGTACAGAGCCGTTGCCGGATGAGGAAGAACCGCCGCCTCCGCCGACATAGGAAGCCTCGCCGGTATCAAAACCGCCTGCGGCAAGCATCACATCTTCCGGCAGTTCCTCCGGATTTTCTTCTGGATTCTCTTCCCCCTCTTTCTTTGCAGAAGTATTCACATAAAAAGACTTTTCCATCGTAATATTCTGTACCGCTTCCTTCCCCTCTTCATCTACTGTCACAACTCCCGCGGTAATCTGAAAGGTCAGCTGATACCTTGCCGCTCCTGCGTCATCTCTCTGGGTAAATCCAAAAACAACGCTGTCCGTATCTCCTTCTGTTCCACCCGGATTCAGTCCCTGAAGCCTTGCCTCATAACTCTGGTAATCCGTTACAAAGGGCCATTCCTCTCCTTTATCCTTTAATATCGGAGACACAACGATATTCGCAATCCTGTATGCGCCGGTATTCCTGATATTCAGGACAAAATCCTGCGGCACTCCGCATTCATACGTCTGCACCTTATTTTCCGGCGTCTCTACAACTAATGGGGTTTCCTGCGTTTCTATAACTAATGGAGACGCTTCCGCCTCCTTTGCGTTCACCGGAACCGCGTCCAGTCCCGCTGCACCCAACAGAACTGCCGCTATACACACCCTTGCCAGCCATCTACTCACTCTCTTCATGATTTTATAACCTCCCTGCCTTCTTCGTGCTTTAAATTTTCTGCCGGCTCTGTCTCCTTCTGCCGTCTGTCCTCAATCCGGACAATCTTGCCATCTATAATATGGAACACCCTGTCCGCATACTCTGCCAGATGGTTATCATGAGTTACCATCACAAGGGTCATATTCTGTTCCCTGACAATCTGTTTCATTAGCTGCATAACCTCTTCCGACGTATGGGAATCCAGATTACCGGTGGGCTCGTCGGCAAATATAATATCCGGTTCCACCACCAGCGCCCTTGCCACGCCTACCCGCTGCTGCTGACCGCCTGACATCTGGGTCGGCAGATGCTTCCCATGCTTCTCTAATTTCACCAGCTTCAGAAGCTTCTCCGCCTTCTTCATGCGCACATTCTTCGACACGCCCCGGAAGCTTAGGGGAAGCGCGATATTTTCCAGTGCATTCATGGTGCCAAGCAAATGGAAAGACTGAAAAATAAATCCCACATGCTCCCTCCGAAAGGTTACTAACTGTTCTTCATTCAGCTTCTCGATATGCTGCCCGCTGATGATAACCTCTCCTTTTGTGGGTCGTTCCAGACCCGCCAGCATGTTAAGAAGCGTTGACTTTCCCGAACCGGAGGTTCCCACAATTGCACAAAACTCTCCCTTATATATGGTGAAATCCACGCCGTCCAGCGCCCGGACCACCTCGTTCCCCAAGCGGTAGAGCTTATACAGATGCTTTACTTCTATGACTTTTCTCATTGCGCCCTCCTCTCCTCTTTATCCTCTCCCCAGTATAGTCTCTAAATCGAAAGAATTATGGTAGTAATTTCTTAACTTTTTCTTAAAAATAGTAACACTGCAATGCAAAAAAGGCAATCTCTTTCCGCATTGCAGTAAATCTCTAACTTAAATTCATCTTCCGCTGCATCAGTAATTGGGTAATGATATAAAATATCACCGAAGTCACCGCCTCAAGCACCAACGCAAACACAAATGTCTTTACAAAGAATTGATATATAAATGCATCGCCCATAGTCTCAGCCTTCATGATTGCCGACACACTGTAAGCCCCTCCTGCGACACTGCTGACAATACCGATAATTGTATTGATACTAAAGTAAGCAACGATTGCTCCCAGCACCCTGTGATTAGAAAATAACTGTCCGATTGTAATAGACATATATATCATTACAACATTCTCAACAGCAGAAATCACAAGCAGTACCAGAATCGCCAGGGTAATCTTTCCATATCCTACTGAAACCGGAAATCCCATCTCTCTAAGCGCCTCATCCTGATAAACCACAAACTCTCTAATCAAAGGTTTGTAGACAACCAATATCAGAATACTCATAATTACCAGCATCATATCAATCATCGTCCATACGCTGCCGGAGATAGTCTTTGACATCAGTAACTGCGTTCTTGAAACCGGGAGCGTATGGGTAAGGTATCCCTCGTCTGAATACAGATTCTTATAAAAATGTATTGCTATCATCAGCAAAGTTCCGAATACTGCAGTCATAAACAATATCACATACAGAAATATTCCAATGGTCATAATAACGGTGCCTGTATTGGAAAGACTGTTTGGATTATCCACAAGTCTCCCAATAAACAAAAATCTTCCCAACGCCGCCGTAATCAAAAGCATAGCATGAATTACAATCAGATAGCGGCTCAATGCTTTAAAATCATATTTCATCAGTTTCCCTAACATCTGAATACCTCCCTGAACAACATATCCACTGACTTCTTCTGCTCCATACGAACCTCATCCACCGAAGCGTTCAGCACCACCTGCCCGTTCTGCAGGAAGATTACCCGGTCCAGAATATTCTCAATATCCGAAATCAAATGTGTAGACAGAAGTATCGTAGCATTTTCATTATAATTAGACAAAATCGTATTTAGAATATAATCCCTGGCCGCCGGATCTACGCCTCCAATCGGCTCATCCAGTATATATAGCTGTGCGTCCCTGCTCATAACCATCACGAGCTGAACCTTCTCCCTTGTCCCCTTCGACAGTGTGCGAAGCCTTGCATGCAGACTGATTCCCAGCGCCTCTAGCATCTCCTCCGCCCGGTCCCTTCTGAAATTCTCATAAAAATCCCCAAAGTACGTTATCAAATCCTGCACCTTCCATGACGGCGTTAAATACGTTCTCTCCGGCAGATAGGATACAATCTTCTTCGTCTCCACACCCGGCAGATTCCCGTCAATCTGAACGCCCCCTTCCGTAGGGACCAGCAGATCGTTAATCAGCTTAATCAATGTGGTCTTACCGCTGCCATTGGGTCCCAGCAGACCCACAATCTGTCCCCGTTCCAGAGACAGATTCAGATTCGACAATGCCCACCGTCCATTCCCATAGGTCTTTGATAACCCGTAACATTCCAAAATCGGTTTCATTCTTCCTTATCCCCCTTCACTGCATCTTCAAATAATGACCGTATCTCGTCATCTTTCAATCCAAGATTATGCATATTCTCAATAAACTCTTCCAAATATCTGGCCGCCTGCTCCTTCTTAAGCTCTTTCAACAACTCTTCATCCTCCGTAATAAATCGTCCGCTGGTGCGCTGGGAATACACCAGACCGTTGCGCTCCAGTTCGGACAACGCCTTCTGCATCGTATTGGGATTCACCGCCGCCTCTACCGCCAGCTCGCGGACTGAGGGAAGCTTATCTCCCGGTCCGTACCTGCCAGAGATAATATCCTGCTGAATCCGTCTCATCAATTGTAAATATATCGGCATGTTATTGTCCAAAACCCATGTCATTGTATCACCTCTCTTATTGTTTTGTTGTATTAAGTTAATAATACAATAATACGATAGTACAGTTTTGTCAAGAGTATTTTTTAAATATTTCTACCTGTGCCGTCTGGCCTGGGCGGCACAGGTAGAAATATTTTAGGAATCAGCCTGCGAAGGGAAACTGGTAGAAAAATTTATGTTCTTATGCTAAAATAAGCCTAAACAAATATGAACTGAATCACAGAATCGGAGCAGAATTATGAAGGATATCTCTACAGCGGAAGCATACTTTTTATGCGCTGTTCAGCAGAAAGGAAAAATATTTGGCCATGACGACAGCAAGATTGCGTGTCTTATGTCTGCTGTTTTTGATGAAATGAAAAAATCCGGCCTGATTGAAATAACCGGAACCAAATTAAGCATCGCCGGACAGGGGGAAATTCCGGCTAACTGCAGCCCTTATCTTACACCAGTTTACGACCATCTAAGGGAGACTGAGTCTCTGGAGCTGAAGCATATTATGCAGGATTATAACAGCGGCTGGTCTGACCGGCGTTTGAACGCGTTAACTACCGCCATCGGAACCGGGCTTGCCGAACGGGGATTTGTCACCAGAGCGAAACTTGGTCTGTTCAACGGCCGGGTATATTTTATGCCTTATAAAACTGCGGTTCCTTCTCTGGCCGCCGAGCTTCTGGTTAATATTCTATATCAGTCCCCGATTCCTGCCGGGGACGGATTCCTATGGATTCTTCTGGAAAAAAGCAGCTGCATACCGAAGGACTTCTCCGATATGCAGCTTCATGAGATAAATGAAAGAGTTCTGTCCGCGATTCAGGATACGAATGGGCAGGAGCTGTCCAGACTGAATCATTTTACCGAACAATTACTGTCCATGGTAAAGCATTATCCAATCTGAAGCCAGATACTTATGATTCGTTATATCTCCGCCCAGAGAACCCGGACGCCTTTCGCCGGAAGTATAACCAGGTCTCCCTCATGATACACTGACTCTTCCAGCAAATCCCGATACTCTTTTTCCAGGACTATGCCTTCTTCTTTCGTATTATGATTCAGCAGGAACAGAACTCTTCCCTTCTTCGTCTCTCTGACTGCCGCCTCCACGCCTTCCGGCGTCTCCATAACGCCAGTGACGCCTGCCTCCTGCATAATCTCACTGACAAACGCCCGGTAGAACTCCTGACTGCTTCTGGTTCCCACATACCAAGCCTTTCCTTTGCCGTAAGAATTGACTGTAATTACCGGAGTCCTCTGATAGAAGTCCCGCTGATAAGCGCTGACACACTTTGCGCCCTGCAGACGGATAATATCGCACAAAATATCCGCCGGATATTCCGGTCCTCTGTAAACGAATGCATTCTGTTCCCCCTCCGGAAGCGCATCCTGCTCCTCCACCCAGATTCCGAGAACATCTTTTAATCTCCCCGGATATCCTCCCGGAAGAACCAGATCATGTTCATCTACGATACCGCTGAAATACGTCGTCACAAACGTGCCGCCATTCTCCACGAATTCACGTATCTTCTCGTCATATCCACTCTTTGTCATATACAGAAGCGGCACGAAAACCACCTTATATCTACTCAAATCATCCGTTACGCTGATAATATCCACCGGAATATTCTGCGAATGCAGCGGCGCATAGTAATCCTTTATCGCATCCAGATACTTCATGCGGACGCTCGGACCGGCAGAATACTCCGCCGCCCACCAGTTATCCCAGTCGAAAAGCAGCGCGGTCTCCGCCGGTGTTCTTCCCTCTAAAAAAATATCTCCCAGACGTTCCAGTTCTTCTCCAAGCTGCGCAACCTCCCGGAAAACTCTGGTATCGTCCCTTCCTGCATGGTCGATTACCGCGCCGTGGAATTTCTCACATGCCCCTACCGTTCTCCGAATCTGAAAGAACTGAATTGCATCCGCCCCATGAGCCGCCGCTTGATAGCTCAGAAGCCGCATTACCCCCGGTCTCTTTAACCGGTTAAATGGATGCCAGTTGGTCACGCTGGGGGTCTGCTCCATCAGCACAAAGGAGTCCTGTCCCCCGCACCCTCTCATAAGGTCGTGGTTCAGCGCCGTCTCCGCCGGAGTATTCTCCGGAGACGGATAGCTGTCCCAGGACACAAAATCCATGTATTTCCCCCATTTCTGATAATCCAGCTCTTTGTAGAAACCCATCAGGTTCGTCGTAACCGGCGTATCTGGCATTTCTTTCTTCAAAACGTCGTACTCCAGCCGGAAACAGTCCAGTATACTGTCAGACATAAATCTTCTGTAATCCAGGGATATCCCCTGAAACATCGTCATATTTCGTCCGTTACAGTCAAAATGTTCGCTTAAGAAACTCGGAAGCACAATCTCATCCCAGTCATAGAATGTATGTCCCCAGAAGGATGTATTGTAACTCCGGTTTACTTCCTCAATCGTCCCATACGTTTCCTTCAGCCAACCTCTGAACGCCTTCTCACAATTCTCGCAATAACACTCCCCGCCAAATTCATTGGACACATGCCATGCCGCAATATTATCGTATCCCTTATAGCGTCTGGCAAGCTCTCCCGCCAGCTTCGGCGCATACTTGCGGTATGTCGGACTGTTGGGACAGGAATTGTGACGGCCACCGAATTTTCTCTTTCTGCCGTCTATCTCCGTCCTCAGAATATCCGGGTGCCTCTTCGCCATCCATGCCGGATGTGCCCCCGTTGAAGTCGCCATACATACCTTCAGCCCGTTCTCCCCGACATACTCCATAATCTTATCAAGCTTTGTAAAATCATAGGTATCTTCATCCGGCTGCAGCGCCGCCCAGCTGAATACATTTAACGTCACGATATTGATATGGGCCTTCTTCATCATCCGCATATCTTCCTGCCATACCTCTTCCGGCCACTGCTCCGGGTTATAATCTCCTCCGTATAGTATCTTCTTTATATTATTTCTGTAAGCCATAAGTCCCTCTCTGATCTACGTTGATGTCCAGCGTTTTGCCTGTTTTTCAAGTTTTGTACTTATAAAATCCATACCCAAAATCTTTGTAAAACCCATTCAGCATAATTCTCGGCTGCATTACAACCATGTTACTACCACAATACATCCGGTTTTCATTCATCTATCACACCATCCTTCGCTTCATCAAACATCTCCTTCACCGCCGGAGCATTCTTCGTCAGCTTCTTGATACTCAAATCCTCCGCCTTATTATTAGCCAGGCGAAGATTATTCTCCGATGACAGAAGCGCTTCTTTGGTCTTCTGCAGATGGAGAATCGTCTTATCTATCTCATCAATCGCTTTCTTGAATTTGTCGCTTGCAATCCGGTAATTCCTTGCAAATCCTTCCTTAAACGCATTCATGTTCTCTTCAAAATTCAGAATGTCAATCTGCTGGTGTCTGGCTATTTCCAATTCCTGCCGGTACTGCCAGGCATTCAGCGCCGCATTCCGAAGCAGCGTGATCATCGGAATAAAAAACTGGGGACGGATAATGTACATTTTCTCATATTTGTATGACACATCCACAATTCCGTTATTATACAATTCATTCTCAATTTCAAGCAGCGAGACCAGCACCGCATACTCGCATTTCTTCTCACGCCTGTCTTTATCCAGCTCTTTGAGGAAATCCTCATTCTTATGCTTGGTAGCGGTGGTGTCCATCTCATTTTTCATCTCAAACATGATGGAGATCAATTCCACCCCGTCTTTCGATTCCCTGAAAATAAAATCGCCCTTGCTTCCTGTCCGGGCATCGTTGTCTTTCTCAAAATAGGCTGAGGGAAACGCAGTCATGCGAAGAGCGTTAAACTGATTCATACAGTGCTGTTCTAAACTCTCGCCGAGCATTTTCGTAGACTGTCTGGCTTTAAAATCCTTGTAATATTCAATCTGTTCGTCTTTTAACTTCAGCTTGTCCTCATATTGCTCCCTCAGAGACTTTTCCCTTAGCTGATTCTCGATCTCTTTATTGGATAACTGGGTCTTTAGCCCTGTTATCTTGGCAGCCTTTTCGGCAATTTCTTTCTCCTTCTCCTGAACGGCTTGTGCAACCGCCAGTTTCCTCTCGGTTTCATTTCCGGAAACTTTCGCATTTAACCGCTCGATGAGCTTATCCTTTTCCCATAACTCCGATTCTTTATCCGAAAGCGCTTTGTCAAATTCTTCCTTCTGCTCCATACGCGCAATCTTCCAATTGCTCTCGCTCTTCTCCAGCAAATCCTTTTCCCGGCGCCCAAGTTCTCTCTCAAATTCCTTATCCCGGATTTGCTGAACAATCTGTGCATAACCGAACTCATCCACCGCAAAGACCTCTCCGCAGTTTGGACATTTAATCTCCTGCATATTGTATATCCTTTCTATCTCAACTCTTTTATTCTCACCCCAGACTCGCTTCCGTCACAATGCCCTGCCGCTTCTTTGCCGCAAATCATCTGTTGTTGTCCCCAGTGTTACGTTAGATTACACGCTGCTTTCACTGGATTAACCCCTGTTTCTTTAGTCTTGAGCGGATTGCCCCGCTTGTCCTGCCATGTTCCCTTGCAATCTCGGCGATTTTCATACCAGACCGGTATTCCTCTGCCAGCCGACCGTCTTCTTTCTCATTCCATGGAGCTCCCACATTTGCGGGGACTTCCTTTTCTGCCGCGGTTTTCTTTTCTTCCGTCCCGTTCTTCTGCGCCATTCTTTCGGCTTCATTGTCCCCGGGATTTTTGACGGGCATACTGATAACCGCCGCCGGATTATCTGCGAAGAACACTTGTATTTCATCCAGAAATCTCTGCCCGTATTTCTTAAATTTATTCTCAGCGACGCCGGATACCGCAAGCATCTCCTGCTTATTCTTCGGACTCCTGACGCACATATCAATCAAAGTCTTATCATTAAAAATAATATAAGGCGGCATCGCCTCTTCCTTCGCAATTACCAGACGCAGAGCACGAAGCTTTTCAAATAATAAAAAGCCTGCGCTGGTAAGGGAATCCGTACTTCTTGGTTTCCGCTTCCTGTCCTTCACAGGTTCCTTCTCTTCCCGTTTGCGAATCACAACCCGCGTATTCTCATCCCGAAGCCTGCTGATATCCCCTATCTGCAGAACACTGTATTTCCCTTCCGTCTGGGTAATATATCCCTCCACAGCCATCTGGTCAATCAAAAGCCGAATATCGCTTTCACTCCTGTGAGCCAGCGCTCCGTATGACTTATACGCTGTCGCTCCTACTTCTTTCAGCCTCGCCCGGTTTTCCCCCAGCAGGGTCCCAATCACGATATTCTGTCCAAATCTTCCCCTTGTCTCCGCAATACAGTTAATCACCCACTTGGCGTCCCCCGTCATATCAGCCTCTGTATACTCATTATTGCAGTTTCCGCAGTTGTCACAGGTCCCTGTTATCTTCTCACCGAAATACTCCAGAATATATTTTCTGAGACAGGACGTGGTTTTACAATATCCCTCCATAAGCTGCAGCCTGTGGGCGTCCCTTTGCCTGACAAGTTCGGCGTCCTCGTCCTCCATTTCCTCAAATTCCTTCTTTTCAAGAAGAAACTTATTAATCATCACATCCTGGGGTGAAAACAGAAGTACACACTGTGAATTTTCACCGTCTCGTCCGGCCCGCCCGGCCTCCTGATAATAATTCTCCATACTCTGAGGCATATTATAGTGAATTACAAACCGCACGTTAGACTTGTCAATTCCCATGCCAAATGCATTGGTCGCCACGATAATCTGCGCCCTGTCATAGATGAAGTCATCCTGACTCTGCTTTCGCATCGAATTATCAATTCCTGCATGATACCTTGTCACCGGAACACCCATTTTAAAAAGGTTTTCATACAGCATATCTACATTCTTCCTCGTTGCACAGTATATAATTCCGCTTTCATTCTGATGTTTCTGAATATAATCCGCAATAAACTGCTCTTTCCGTTTACCGGAAATATGCTCCACGCTGTAATACAGATTCTCTCTGTCGAATCCGGTCAAAACAATATCCGGATTTTGGAGTTTCAAAATGCACTCAATATCCGTCTTAACTTCCTTCGTAGCAGTCGCTGTAAATGCACTCACAACCGGCCGCTTAGGCAGACGTTCGATAAAATCAACAATCTTTAAATAACTCGGCCTGAAATCCTGCCCCCACTGGGAAATGCAATGGGCCTCGTCGACAGTAACCATCGAAATCTCCGCATCGAATGCAAACTGCATAAATCCGGCGCTTTCTAATCTCTCCGGAGCCACATAAATAATCTTATATGTACCGTTAGCCGCAAGCTTCAGCGCTCTTGAAATCTGTGCCTCCGTCAGGGATGAATTGATGAACGCCGCATGGATTCCGACTTCATTTAACGACTTAACCTGATCCTGCATCAAAGAAATCAGCGGAGAGATTACAAGCGTAATTCCAGACAGCAAAAGCGCCGGCACCTGATAGCATATGGACTTACCTGCGCCTGTGGGCATAATCGCCAGCGCATCCCTTCCTGAAAGAATGGCGCTGATAATGTCCTCCTGCCCCTTCCGAAAAAAATCATAACCAAAATATGTCTTTAATATACCCTTCGCATCCATACATTTCTCCCTGATCCAATAAATATATCTTCCAGGCATCCCATGATGGTCATCCGGCCATTTCATATGGTAGTACCCCTAATGGCCATTCGGCCGTTTTACAAGGTATGAACAGCATGCCCCGTTCATATTCTCACTAATAAATTGTCTTTATATCACTTTTCTTCACTCCGTACATTGCGCAGAACTGCTCCAGATCCGCCTCCGTTCTCAGAAGCAGAATATCCTCGAATTTACCCGTTTCCTTATCTTTAAAACCTGCCACTCTTTCTCCGGTACAAATACTGCTTCGGACTACGGGCTCCTTCTTATCTCTGTCATAACTTCTCTGCTCTAATTTTCTTCCTCTGCCAAACATCCTGCTTTCCCCGCCTGCTGCTGAAACATATAGTAGAACCTCTCTGCGTCTTCTGTCGTGTGCTTCCAGCCATATTTCTTCAAATCCACCTGCCAGCCCTTTTCTGTCCTGCATACCTCTACGCCTTCTGCTTCCAGCATTTCTTTCTGCATATCCGGCGCGGCAAATGCATGAGCGCCGCTTAAGATTCCGCTGGCGTTCACTACCCGATGAGCGCACAGTCCCTCCCCGGCTCTTCCCGTCCGGAGGGCATACCCTACCTGCCTGGAATTCTTCGGTTTCCCGCACAGCAGTGCAATCTGTCCATAAGTTGCCGCTTTGCCGGATGGAATCTCAAGACATACCCGCCTTACTCTCTCATAAAAATCCATAACGCTACAGCAGACCGCTCCAGTCCGCCTCCTTATATCCGACTTTTACATCCGTCTCCGTTACCAGAATGGGCCTCTTCACCAGCATCCCATCTGTTGCCAATAAAGCAATCTGCTCCGCCTCCGACATCTCCGACAACTTATCTTTAAGCCCCATCTCACGATACAGCATTCCGCTGGTATTAAAAAAACGTTTAACCGGAAGGCCGCTTCGCTTAATCCATTCCGCCAATTCCTCCTCCGTCGGATTCTCCTCCCTAATATTTCTTGGCTCATACGAAAGCTTATGGTCTTTCAGCCACTTCTCCGCCTTCTTACAAGTCGTGCATTTGGGATAATGTATAAATAACATTATTGATTTCCTCCTGTTTCTAATTACTGAACTGCATTCTATAAAAGAGCTCTATATTCCCGTCCTCCATCAACAATCGCACGCTAATCAAAAATTCTCGTAATATCCTGATTCCGATTGACGACGCGTTAAATCTCTACATAATCGTTGCCTGCTTTGTAGATAATCACATAATTTTCCCATGTCGCATATTTATAATCTATCCGAAAGCTAATACGTTTGAATAGCTCTGCCCCCCCAATCCAGGAAACATCTTTTAATGGAGGCGAAACCAATGCTCACCCCCCTATAACATCCGGATTATACTAATTCTTCTAATATGGAATGCCCAATGGTATGTTCCGGCATCTCAATTCCAAAATTCTCCGCAATTGTCGCCCCAATTACGGCAAAGGTATCCTGCTCCGGTATCTTCCCGCCTTCTTTCATCGCCCTGGAATACGCCAGAAACGGCACATACTCTCTGGTGTGGTCGGTTCCCGTATAAGTGGGATCATTTCCATGGTCTGCTGTC
The DNA here is from genome assembly GCA_949742505.1 of uncultured Lachnospiraceae bacterium. GTDB lineage: Bacteria > Bacillota > Clostridia > Lachnospirales > Lachnospiraceae > Claveliimonas. The sequence continues at coordinate 41,400 of CATJPU010000209.1, forward strand.
AGAATCAGCAAGTCATCTTCCCGCAGTTCTTCTAAGAGTACCCCGAGATTCTTGTCGAACTTCTCAATCTCTTCTCCATAACCTTCGGGATTCCTTCTGTGTCCCCACAAAGCGTCGAAATCCACCAGATTGGTAAAGCAAAGTCCATGAAAATCCTTTCTGCAGATATCAATGGTCTGCTCCATTCCATGTACGGAACTGTTAGACCGGTTGGTCTCGGTAATTCCTTCCCCGCAGAAAATATCGTTAATCTTACCCACGCCAATCACATCCAATCCCGCATCCTTCATCGCATTCAAAACCGTTCTTCCTGTGGGCTTTAACGCATAATCATGACGGTTGCTGGTACGCTTAAACTCGCCTTTCTTCTTCCCTACGTAGGGTCTTGCAATAATCCTTCCTACGCGCCACTCGTCTTTCATCGTCAGCTCTCTTGCAATCTCGCAGCACCGATACAGATTGGCCAAATCAAAGGTCTCCTCGTTTCCGCAGATTTGCAGTACGGAGTCCGCAGAAGTATAGACAATCATCGCTCCCGTCTGAATCTCTTCCTCTCCAAGCTCTTCGATAATCTCCGTTCCGCTTGCGCTCTTATTGCCGATTACCCGCTTCCCGCAGCGTTTCTCCAGCTCTTCAATCAATTCCTTCGGAAAACCGGTTTCCGTAAATGTAATAAATGGCTTCTCCGTATAAATCCCCATCATCTCCCAGTGTCCCGTCATAGTGTCCTTGCCGTTGCTGGTCTCTCCCAGCGCCGTATAACGGGCCATCGGCTTATCCACCGGCTTCATATTGCCGGCCGGATGAAGATTCACCATACCAAGCTTCTGCAGGTTGGGAATGTTCAGAGTCCCCATTGTTTTCAAAATATTTCCGAAGGTATCCGCTCCCACGTCCCCGAACTTCTCCGCATCCGGAAGATGACCGATTCCAAGAGAATCCAGCACAACAACAAACACTCTTTTATACTTCTTCATACTAATTCTTCCTCTCTTTTCTCACTTATTACCTTTTGAATCATTTTCCTATCAACTTTGCCGCAAGACCCGTACGCAAACCGGCAAAATAACAGCGTTTCTGACATTTCTTCTCACAGCATCTCATATAACTTAAGCAGTCGGTTCTTCACCCCGTCGCCGGCAAATACTGTCTCCGCTGCATTCCGCATCATTCGTATGATTTCCTCATCCGTAATTCCATATACCCTCTGCACAAATTCTAATTCCTTTGACAGTGTGGTATTGCTGACAGTCCGGTTATCCGTATTCACCGTTACCTTAAGCCCCGCGTCTAAAAATTCCCGCAGCGGATACTCTGAGACACTTTCCACCGCTCTGGTCTGCAGATTACTAATCGGGCACATCTCTATCCCGATTCTTCTCTCCCTGCAGAGGGCCTGCAATTCCTGATTTCCGCGCATGGCAATCCCATGTCCAATCCGCCCTGCTCCCGCATGGATGGCGCCGGCGATATTAACCGCATTGCCGCATTCTCCCGCATGAATGGTAAATGGCAATCCCAGCTTTCCAACCTCTGCAAAAAGGTTCCGAAATTCAGACATGGGAAACATGGCCTCCGCTCCTGCCAAATCCCCTGCGCATACGCCTGCTCCTAAGAACTCCCTTGCCGCCCGAAACATATTGCGGTTCGTTTCTTCACTGTGATGCCGCATGGCACATGCAATAACCTGGTATTCTACGCCAAATTCCTGTTTCCCCCTCTCCAGTCCCTCTAAAAGAGAGGCAAAAACCCGGTCCAGTTTCATGGATTCATGGGCCGGGTTCAGGGGTGCGAAGCGCACCTCGGTATATACGACGTTTTCCTGTTTCATCTGGCTGATAAAATCATAACCGGCTCTTCTAAGACCGTCTGCATCCTCGATACAACTGCATGGCAGAACAAATTTATCCAAATATTCATTCAGGCTGGTACAGTCTGCCGCCACTTCAAGTTCGGATTCCGACACTTCTCGTCCCAGCTTTTCCTGCACAAATGTCCGGGAAAGAGAACCGTCCAGATGACAATGCTGCTCAATCTTCGGCAATCTTATCAATTCGTCTAA
>CATJPU010000210.1 GCA_949742505.1 uncultured Lachnospiraceae bacterium
AAACAAGGAATGGAGGCAGTTATGGCAGGGAAAAAAAGAGGTGGAACTCTTGAGAAAACAGAATCGAGAGATGCCTGGATAATGATGTTTCCGGCTATTCTTGTTCTGTTGGTAATTGCGGTTTATCCGATTCTCAGAACAGTATGGCTTAGCTTGCACGAGATGGTTCTGACAGATCCGGGAAGCGGATACCCGTTTATCGGTCTGAAGAATTACGCGGCTATTTTTCAGGATGAAAGAGCAATAACGGCAATTATTTTTACTTTGAAATTTACACTGGCAACTGTATCAATGGAACTGCTGCTTGGATTTACGGCGGCGCTGATTATGAATAAAGCGTTTAAAGGAAAAGGTCTTGTAAGAGCGGCGATTCTGATACCATGGGCAATTCCGACTTCCGTTTCCGCAATGATGTGGAAATTTATTTATAATGACCAGTACGGACTGTTTAATGACGTGCTTAGCAGGATTGGAGTCATTGATAAATATCAGGCATGGTTAAGTACGGCGGACGGGTCGTTTATGGCGCTGGTAATTACAGATATATGGAAGACGGCTCCGTATATGGCGCTGTTGATTCTTGCAGGACTTCAGATGGTTCCGGAAGAATTATATGAGGCGGCGAAGATTGACGGGGCAAATATTTTCCAAAGGTTTCTGTATGTTACGCTGCCCACAGTGAAGACTACGGTACTGGTTGCGCTGCTTTTCAGGACACTGGATGCGTTCAGGGTATTTGATTTGATTTCGGTTATGACCGGAGGTGCGAATGGAACGGAAAGTGTTTCGGTGTATGCATATAATCATTTGATGAAATTTTTGGATTTCGGGTATGGCTCGGCAATGGCGGTTATGATATTTGTTGTTGTATTTATCATCAGCCTGTTATATATGCGGGCTTTAGGAGACCAGATTACGAATATGTGAGGAGGAAACTATGCGAGAGAAAAAATTAGTCACTATCGCAAAAAATATCGTATTTTATGCATTTGTTATTGTGTTTATTGGTATTATTGTACTTCCGTTTTTCTGGCAGTTTATGACGTCTATAAAACCTTTGTCAGAGATTGCCGCAATTCCGGCAAAATGGATTCCAAGTTCTGTGCATGGACAGTTTTATGTGAATGTGTTTGAAAAACACCCATTTGCAAAATATCTCATTAACAGCTTCGTTGTGGCGACGACAACGACGTTTCTCAGCATTCTGATAGGAGCTTCCGCCGCATATGCGCTTGCGAGACTGCGTTTTAAAGGAAAAAAGATTATGCTGATGGCAATCTTAAGTATTTCGATGTTTCCGACTATTGCAACGCTAAGTCCTATTTATTTGCTGTTGAAGGAGCTTCGTCTGTTAAATACATACGCGGGACTGGTGATTCCTTATATTACGTTTGCACTGCCGTTGTCTATCTGGCTGTTAACTAATTTCTTTGCACAGCTTCCAAAGGGATTTGAGGAAGCTGCGGCGATAGACGGATGCTCAAGAGCGAGGATTTTCTTCCAAATCATGCTGCCGTTGATTAAACCGGCAATATTTTCAGTAGGGCTGATTGTATTTATCAATGCCTGGAACGAGTATATTTACGCATTGACATTCATGACGGACGATTTGATGAGAACAGTT
>CATJPU010000211.1 GCA_949742505.1 uncultured Lachnospiraceae bacterium
CAAAGACAGGACGGCAAGCTTTAATGTTTTGGGAAAGCGAATCATGATTTCATCCATGACCGGCTGTCTGGTGCGGTAAGAGTTTCCTAAATCGCCATGAAGGACGTCTTTTAGAAAAGCGGCGTATTTTTCAGTGAAAGGCCGGTTGTATCCTAACTGGTCATTGAGCATCTGCTTCTGTTCAACGGTAGCTTTGTCGCCAAGGAGCAGAGTACCCGGGTCGCCGGGAATAATCGTCATAATTGAAAATACGATCAGAGAAATACCCAGCAGAGTTGGAATCATAATAAGCAGCCGGTGTAAGATATATTTTGCCATGTTTCACCTCTTATTTGTATCACATAATTTGATATATTTATTGATAAAAGTAATAAATAAGATGAATTATTCTGAAAAACTATAAACAAATTCGACAATTATCTATATTTGTTGAAGCTATTATAATATAATAAAAAACCAGATGCAACTTAAAATAATCAAGATATGCTAAGGAGGATACAGGATAAGATGAAAATGACAAAAAGAATAGCTGCAGCGCTGCTGGTATTATGTTTGATGCTGAGCATGGGACTTGCAGGCTGCTCATCTGAAAAGGAGAGCGCTCCAAAGGAGACGGCTTCTGGCGGGGAAAGCGGAGAGGAAAATGCAGATGTGCGGGAGGATGTTGTGATTGGACTTTCCAGCGATATGACTACCTTCAATCCGATTAACTCAGCCACAAAGAGCGATGACAGTGTAATTCAGCAGATTTATGATCCGCTGTATTTTTATGATGACGAGCGCAATGAAGTTCCAAGACTTGCAGAAAAGTACGAGGTTTCGGAGGATGGATTAACCTATACGTTTTATCTGAAAAAAGGAGTTATGTTTCAGAACGGCGAAGAGTTAAAGGCAAGTGATGTTGTATTTACGATTGAAACAGCGAAGGAATCGGCATATGTGTCAGGATATGTGGCTCAGATTGACACAGCCACAGCGGTAGACGATTATACGGTAGAGATGAAGCTTGCAGCGCCGTTTGCTCCATTCTTTGAGCAAATCTGTTATCTGTATATTCTGAATGAAAAGGCAGTGACAGAGGCAGGAGAAGATTATGAGATGAATCCTGTGGGAACAGGTTCTTATCAGTTAGTGAATTATGAGCCGGAAAGTAAGGTAGAACTTACAAGATTTGACGACTGCTATAAGGGAAAGGCAGACATCAAAGATGTAACCTTCCGGATATTTACGGATACGAATACCGCCGATGTTGCCCTTGAGACTGGGGAGCTGGACTTTGGAGAAGTGTCTGAGGCTTCGGTAGCGTCGGCGGAAGAAGCGGGGAACCTCAATCTGGAACAGGTATCTGACGGCAGCGTCACCTATGTGATTATGAATACGACAAAAGCTCCTTATGACAATAAACTCGTGCGTCAGGCAATTAACTACGCGATTGACAGAGATTTTATGGTAGAGTCTGCAACTGAGGGTATTGCGGAAGCGACCTCCCTTATGATTACGCCGGAGATGTTCGGCTATCCAGAGGACGCGAAGCGCTATGAGTATGACCCGGAGAAAGCAAAAGAGCTGCTGAAGAAATCCGGAGTAGAGCTTCCTTTAAAGTTAGGGAAGATTCAGTGCTGGGAAGGTCACTATAAGACGGTCGCAGAAGTGCTGCAGTCCAATCTGGCGGATGTGGGAATCGAGACAGAAGTTGAGATGATTGAGAAGAATGCTTTTCTTGAAAATGCATTTGCCGGAGAGTACGAGATTGGTATTATGGGATTTATCTTCGGCGGAGACGCCAATGCATGCGGAGCTGCATACTCGTCAGAGGGAATGGGCGCGTTTAATATGGCCCGCTGGACAAGCGCAGAGGTTGACGAATTGTTTGAACAGGCAAGGAATATCGTGGATGTGGACAAGCGAAAAGAATTATATGCGCAGATATTTGATATCGTGCAGGAGGAAGCTCTGTATGCGCCGGTTTTGAACCGGCTGGTAACCTATGGATACACGAAAGACCTGACCGTAGATGATATTGACATGAATGCTGTTTTAGTCAGTGATATGCATTGGAAGTAGAAACGGGAGTATGGGAGCAGAATTTTTCTGCTCCTTTTTATCAAAGCTGCAAAGAGAACATAATCGTGATGTGCAGAACAGAAAGATGGGAGGAAGTTAATTTGAATTATATTACACAGGGAATGCTGGATGATTTCCATAAAAAGTTTGGGAAAGACACAAAAAATCAGGTTGCAATGAACGCGGTAGTCATGAGCGGAATCGAAAAGACTGCGGCGGATTTTCAGTCAATCCGGAAGAATCGGAATGTTTTTTCCTTAAATTTGAAGCAGGGCGATATCACCGATCAGAAAATGAGCGGGCGGTGCTGGATGTTTGCAGCGCTAAATATTATGCGCTTTGACCTGATAAAAAAATATAATCTGAAAAATTTTGAATTTTCGCAGAGTTTTCCACTATTTTACGATAAATTGGAAAAGGCTAACTATTTTCTGGAGGCGATGCTGGAGAATCTGGATGAGCCGTTAAACGGCCGTCTGATTTCTTACCTCCTGGTTTCTCCGTTAAATGACGGCGGGCAGTGGGATATGTTCGCAAACCTGATTAACAAGTACGGGGCGGTTCCGAAGGATGTTATGCCGGAATCTTTTTCCTCTTCGAAAACCCGGGGGATGAATTATTATCTTACTGCAAAATTAAGGGAATTTGCCTGCTGTTTGCGCACCGAACATGAGAAGGGGGCGGAATTGGAGAGTCTATACGGCATGAAAGAACAGATGATGTATGAAATCTATCAAATTCTGTGTATCTGTCTTGGGACCCCGCCGGAAACGTTTGATTTTGAAATCGAAGATAAGGATGGAACATTCATTTGCGACAGAGGAATTACGCCGAAAGAATTTTATGATAAGTATGTGGGATGGAATCTGGACGAAACCATCAGCCTGATTCATGCGCCCACAAAAGACAAGCCGTTTCAGAAATGTTATACGGTTAAATATTTGGGGAATGTGAAAGAGGGAAAGGAAATCCGCTACTTAAATCTGGAAATGGAATACTTAAAATCTGCGGCCGTTCATCAGTTAAAAGCAGGGAAACCGGTGTGGTTTGGAGCGGATGTGGATCATGGAATGTTGTTTGAGGAAGGCGTTATGGACTATGAGGCATACAATGCAAAGGTGCTGTTTGGAACGGAGTTTGGACTTTCCAAAGGCCAGAGGCTTGACTACGGGGAAAGCATGATGAATCATGCCATGGTACTGACGGGGGTGAACTTAGACGAACAGGGGCGGCCGGACAGATGGAAGGTGGAGAATAGCTGGGGAAAAGAAAAGGGAAAGGAAGGCTATTATGTCATGAGTGACGGCTGGTTTGACGAGTATGTGTTCCAGATTGTGGCGGAAAAACAATATCTTTCGGAAGAAATCCGACCGTATTGTGAGCTTCCCCTTATACAACTGGAGCCATGGGACCCTATGGGGTCTCTTGCATAATCCTGCCGAGTCCTCTGGAATATAAGCGGTAAACAGATACGCTGCCATGATAAATAACAATTGAGTATGAATCAAGAGACAGCCGCTGCTGATACAGCGGCTGCCTCAAATGTGCATGGAAGCAGTCAAATGCGGCGCTATGCCTTCCACACAGCCTTTAGAATCGCGCCGAACTTCGGCTTCGTCCCGTATAGCAGGACGCCTACCCGGTAGATTTTGGCGGATAATACGCCGATACCGATAACAGAAACGATTAGAATCGCAATGGAAGCGGTAACGGCATACCAGGGAACGGTACTCATGGCTATGCGGGTGAACATTGCCATGGAAGAGGTGAAGGGGATGTAGGAGCATAGTTTCATCAGCATATTATCTACGTTGCCGGAGCCGAAGGAATACATGACTACGACAAAGGCTATAATAAATATCATCGTAACCGGCATAACCGATGTATTGATATCTTCAAGCTTTGAGGCTGTTGAGCCGATTGCGCCGTACAGGAACGCATAGATGAAGAAGCCAAGCACGAAGAAGATTAGCATGTATACCAAAAGCCCCGGCGGCATATCAAAAATAGATGCGACAATAGGATTGTCTCCCCAGTATTCTTTGTTAAGGCTGTAGAAGAGGATTGCACAGCCGAATACGGAGATAAGCTGGACAAGCCCTGCCAGACAGGAGGCAATCACCTTTCCAAACATCATAGCGGCAGGCTTGGCGCTGGTAATGAGCACTTCCATTGCCCTTGAACTTTTCTCTGTCGCTACATTGGTCGCTACCATTTGTCCGTAGAGCAGAATGACCATATACAGAGCGAAAATCATAATATAAGTGTACCAGTAATTCTGCATCTGGTCTTTTCCCAAGTTCTCTGTCTGATGGTTGATTTCTAAGGACAGCATTGCTCCGGCCTGTTCTACAGGGATGCCTGCGGAAACCATTGCATTCATGCGGAAAAGGTTCTGCAGTACGCTGTCTGCAACGGCCGTATTCTGGTCATACATAGAAAGATTGTTTACATAATAGGTATAAGACGTCATATCATTGATAACGAAGGCGCATTCTGCCTTGTCAGAGGTAATCATATCCTGAATGACATTATCGCTGTCGCTGGTAGGCTGTACCTGGTATTCGGTAAATGCTTCTCCAAAGGCGCCGTCAATTTGTTCAGTCAGTTCCGGGGAATCGGTTTTGATAAGCATTACGGGAAGCTCGGAAGAGGCGTCGGATTGTTTGTTCTTTGTAAATGCTCCTGCAATACGTGGGAAAAACATGACCGCTGCAATTACTAGTACAAGAAAAATCGTCACTCCCACAAAAATTTTATTTTTAAAATAATACTTCAGTTCAAATTTTAATATTTTACCAAACTGTGTCATTGTCTGTCCTCCTTATCGGTATGATTCCCTGCATATTCCACGAAAATGTCATTGAGGGAAGGCTCGAATACTTTCACTTCGTCAATATCGTAAGCGGCTGTTAATCTTTGCATCACAGATTGTTTTTCTTCCGGAGCCGCTAACTGAATCAATAACGAGCAGTCGTCTATGCGGCTGCATTGACCGCCGAAATCAGCGATGATGTTCTCCGGGTACTCGGTACGGACTACCAGACGGTCGCGCACATAATTTCTCTTAATATCGTGAAGGTCGCCATGCAGCGCAATTCTGCCGGAATTCAGGATGGCGATGCTGTCGCAGAACTCCTCGATATAACTCATCTGATGGCTTGAGAATAGAACAACTTTATCCATGGCGATCTGCTCTTTTACAACGTCCTTGAGAAGCATTGCATTTACCGGATCAAGTCCGGAGAAAGGTTCGTCCAGAATGATAATATCCGGATTGTGGGCAAGCGCGGTAATAAGTTGGATTTTCTGCTGGTTGCCTTTGGAAAGGGTATCCAGCCGTTTATTCCGGTACTCCGCCATACCAAGCCGTTCCAGCCAGTAATCGGCGGCTTTTACAGCGGCTTTGTGATTCATTCCTTTCAACTCTGCAAAGTATGCGAGCTGGTCAATGATGATTTTCTTTGGGTAAAGTCCCCGCTCTTCAGGCAGATAGCCGATGCGGACCTTTCTGTAATCTATCGGCTGCCCGTCAATCAGAACATCTCCGCCGTCTGCCGGGAATACGTCCATCAGAATGCGGATGGACGTGGTCTTGCCGGCTCCGTTTCTGCCGAGCAGCCCGAAGGCTTTCCCGCCTTCCGCCCGGAAGGATACCTGGTCAAGAACCTGTTTGCTGCCAAATGATTTTCTGATATCCCGTAGTTCTAGTATCATAAGTTGCTCCTCCTGTTTTTCAGTTCTTTTGTCGTACGTCAGCGATGTACCAGACCTCTTAGTTATACAGCTTCCACAAGGTGGAAGGTCAAGATTATTCATCGTAATTTTTAATAAAGGTCCTGGATGTCTGTGAAATGATAATGTTATTTGTCATTTATAATATATCATTGACAACTTTGTTTGTCAACACAAGAAATGTGTATCTGGACGATGTGTGAAGCGCGCAGCGTTACTGCGCATTCCTGACCCATGAAAAGTAACAACGCTTCAAAAAGTGTCTTGACATATATATCGCAATGCGATATAGTAAATACATCGAGATGCGATATATCGAGCGGCATAGTATGGAGGGATGTACATGGAAGAACGGGTCAGAAAAATTTATATTCCTATGACGGAGACGGGATTCTATATCCTCTATTGTCTGCAGCAGGAGCAGCATGGTTACGGAATCAGCCGACAGGTGAAGAAGATGACCGGAGGAGAGGTAGTTATCAGCCCCGGAACCATGTATGGGACTCTTTCTAAAATGGAAAGGGACGGACTGATTTCCTTTGTCCGAGAGGAGGAGAAAAGGAAGATATATTGTGCGACGGACTTAGGACGGCAGATTCTGGATATTGAAATCCGTCGTATTGAGCGGTTGTATCAGAATACGCATCCAGATAGGGAATCAGTTTCTATATAAGTATGATTACATATAACGGAGTACCAGGAGGGTATGAATAAGGAACGATTCACATGGGCAGAGTATAGGAGGGTTATCATGGCAAAGAGCAGGAAGACAGAGATTAGGATTTTTACCATTGCAGATTATGAAGAAGAGGAAGTATGGCTCAGGGAGCAGCACCGGCAGGGGTGGAAGCTTGTGAATACGAATCTACCGGTATTTTATCATTTTGTGAAGTGCGAACCGGAGGATGTGGTATACCGTCTGGATTATAAGAACTCAGAGGAGGATGGGAATTACATGCAGATGTTCCAGGATTATGGATGGGAATATTTTAATAATTGTATGGGATGGCTGTATTTCAGGAAGCCGGTCTCGGAGATGGATTCCGATATGGATGAAGAGATTTTTTCAGACGGCGAATCGAAGCTGGATATGCTG
>CATJPU010000212.1 GCA_949742505.1 uncultured Lachnospiraceae bacterium
TGAATGATCCTGCAGCCCTACATTGACAAGCGTGATAACATCCGTCTCATTCAGCGCATTACTAAACTCGTAATATCTCTGTTCTTCAACATCTACAACCTCTACCTCGCTCGCCACCCGGAACAGTCCGTTAATCTGCGAAGACGCCACTCTAGAGTAGTTATCATAAATGCTTCGAAGCATCTTCAGCTTATCTTTAGTATACTTCTTCGGGCTGTAGAAGTCATATTTTCTATGGTTTTTTTCAGTCTGCTTCGGTTCTTCCGGCGCACTGTCTGCTGCACCGCCGTTCTGCATTGAATTGAGCAGCGCGTCTATCTGACTTTGTGATAATACATCTGCCATCCTAAACTCCTACCTTCATTTCATTATTGCCGTCCCATATCCTCATAATATTCTTCAAGGCTATGTTCTACAGCATCCGATTTCGTAATAAGTAATTCTACTCTTCGATTCTTTGCCCGGTTCTCCTCCGTATCAAAAGGTGCAATCGGCCTCCACTGTCCGTATCCGACGCCGACAATATTCGCCGGCGGAACATTCGTCCTCTCCTGGAGATATGCCGCAACCCTGGCTGCACGTTCCGCCGAGAGAACACGGTCTCCCGTAGCATCATTCGGAACATTCGGGTCTGCCTGTGTCGTATGTCCCAGCACCTCGATCTCCTTAACCGAACTGCTGACTCCTGATATAATCGAAGCAAATTGTGCCAGAATTGCTTCTCCGCCCTCTTTAATTACAGAACTGTCCCCATCAAAAAACACATTATCCCTGAAGGTGATAAATGAATAGCCGTCTCCCTTAAACAGCTCGACTTCACTGTCAAGCCCGGCCTCCTCAATCGCTTTCTTCAGGCTTTCATACAAATCATCAAACTCATCCGCCTCCGGAGAGCCCGGAACATCATCTACAGCGTCTTCCTGTTCGGGATCTGCAATCTGAGAAACGTCCTTGGCTTCCGGATTAAAACTCTTAACAATCTGAACCCATTTCGCCTGATCAATGGTAGAGATAGAATACAGCAGTACAAAA
>CATJPU010000213.1 GCA_949742505.1 uncultured Lachnospiraceae bacterium
CAAATGAAGAACTGCTTGATATGAGTACTCTGGGCGGCAAGACGCTGACGGTAACTTATACAAAATATTCTACCGATGAGCCAGATAAGGAATTAGGTTGGGCATCGACGACTCTTACAATTAATGTGGTTCCCGAACCAGTCACGCCGGATGACCCGGATAACCCGGATAACCCTGAAGGTCCTCAGGGGCCGCCAGGTGAGCCGGGGCCGCCAGGTGAGCCAGGTGAGCCGGGGCCTCCAGGCCCTCCAGGCTCAAGTGGAAACGATGGTAACAACGGTGCTAACGGCAGCGACGGTAATAATGGCGCTAACGGCGGTGATGGTAATAACGGTGCAAATGGAAACGACGGAAGCGATGGCAGTAATGGCGCGAATGGTAATGATGGAAATCAGTCTGTTACGACCAGAGATAACACGAACACAACGACTACTTCCAATGGAACAAGTAACGGAACGAATACGAGAACCAATACCAGCACTACCGGAAGCACGAATAGAGCAGCTACTACAACAAGCAGACTCACGGCCGGTGCAAGAACAGGCGATACCAATCCAATCGCAATATGGGTCCTGGCAGCGCTTTCCTCTGGAATTGCTGTTGTCAGTCTGATGATTTTCAATGTGAGCAGAGGCGGTAAGAAAAAGAAGCATAAAAAGTAATTAACAAATGTATGACGGTTAATTAAAAACCCTGCTTTCATGGATAATTTATATGCCATGAAAGCAGGGTTTTATGGGTCTACAGCATTTCTAAAAATGCCGTTAATCTGGTATTAAGCTGTCCAATATCTGCCTGGGAGTAGTCGGTTTCCACATGGATATAAGGCAGACCCTTCTTTTCATTGATGAATCTGCGGATTGCAAGGGTTTCTACATTGTATGTATGGCAGGCCTGCAGGGTCATCTCTACCACGCCGTCAACCTTGTACTCATCAATCAGTCTGCTGAGAAGGTCCAGACGGTTTGGATTCGGCGTCATGACGGAACATCCGATATCCAGATATCTTCTTGCCAGCGCGTCATATACGTCTGGATTATCTTCATCCACCAGCTTATCTACAGACTTGGCGCCGGAGCAGTTCTCGAAGGTTACAACAATTCCGCCGTTGTCCTCAATAGCCCGGATGACTTTCTCTGGCGCTCCGCCAATGGGGCATCCTGTGACTAGAATACGCGGTTTTTTCTCTTCCATCTTACCTTCTGCGTATTCCTTTTCAATCTTGGCAGTCAGGGTATTGACCTCGTTTGGAATCTGCAGACGGTCAAATTTGAATCCGCTGCCATAGAGAACTTTCCACAGGTCATGGCCTTTGATTGGGGCAGGGTCGTTTTTCATTACTGCGTACAGCTTTTTCAGCGCGAGCCGAGCCTGATTCTCAATCCTGATGGATTCCCGGATTGCATCTTCGGTTATGACGGTGTTAAATTCGCGCTCTAAATATTCTTTGAACCGGATAATTTCACTTTTCCACAATTGGAGTGCTGCCGTATTCTGTGTATTAGGAAGTTCCATTAAGAACACTTTTTTGAAATCTGCCATATATTCATACATTTTTTTCTTACCATCACAGGTTGTTTCACCGACAACCACATCCGAAAAGTAGAAGAAGGGGCATTTATCCGTTACAGCGAACCCGTAGCTGGATTTGATTAACGGGCAGAGATTCTTAGGAAGGTCCTTTTCCGCATCTGGAATCGTCTCATCAGAGGTAGAGCATAGGCCGACTGTTACAGCGCCCATGGCCATCGCAATCTCCCGGGGAAAATAGGTGCAGTAAGCGCCTACAACCGGGATTCCCTGATCCTTGATTTCCTTTAAAGCAAGAAATGAATTCTTGCGTTGCTGAGCAAATTCTTCAAAGACTTCCGGCAGTTCTTTAATTAATTCCATAATTTCGTATCTCCTTTATCTTGTCATTCTTTCTATAACCGTAACATGTTATAGGGAAAAGGACAATCCATATGGATTGAAACTCGATTCAAAGTATCTATATAAAAAAGGTTATATAAAAAATACCAATAAATGAAAATATTAAGGTTTTGTGATATCGTTGACAATCAATAAAAAAAGGATGTAATAACATTCAGTTGTCACAGATTTTTGTAACTCTGCACAACAAAAGGGACAATTTGGCTTTATAATATGTCGAATTGTATATGAAGGAGATAGTACTAGTAATGTCATGGGAACGTAGAAGTGGGAGAGTATCTTTTGACCCAGACGAGGCGATGAAGGTTATATTTGGCGAGAGGGAGAGCGGTGGCATGTATAGTTCCTTTTTGGGTAAAAAAGACATGAGAAGTGGAACGGTTAGGACTAAAGCGAAGAATAACGATTCAGAGAGAGAAAGATCATAGATTTACTTGGGAAAACAAGAAGAATATATTTGACAGGAAGGCCCTTGCGTGAATTCGTATCAGGGTCTTTTTCATAGCATTTTACTAGGGAGATAAGAGCTAATATGAGTAATACTTGCAGAGCCTTTATTTTATATAATGATTTTTTGCCGCCGACGCCGGAGGTGCATCAAGGGTGGGAGTCCCTTTCTCTTGGAGATTATGACGGCGTAACTGTCGGGAGAAATTTGTTTGAAAAAATGAGTGTAATTTTGGGGCTTTATGGGAGTTTTATATAAAGCAGGGAGCGGAAATGAATGGAAGCTTCTCATTTCAGATTTTTTGGGGAGTTCGCAGTGACAGTGGCGAGGAGGGTGATGAAGATTTTTGGAGGAAAGAGGACTGAATTATGTACATGTAGTGAAAAGAAGGGAGACAGCAAAGACGAGCAGCGGGGAGAGGGAAGAAGAAGTATTGTGCTGCGCTGTGATAATATCAGAGGATGGGATGATTGATATTGAGATACCGGAGTGATTTTAACCATTACAATGGCGCGGCCTAGCAGGATGATAAAGTCAGATATAAAAGATGTAAAGTTTTTGAAATGTCAAAAACTCTACATCTTTTTAGATTCCTATTGAACAAAAGGACCTTTTCAGGATATAATTTTTGAGTAAATACAATTCGTTGTCAGCGCTGTTGGCAACTGCGAAGATAATTAAGGTCCGGTTGTGTCGCTGATTTTTGACACGCAATAAGATTAGGAGAGAACGAATGCGGTATCAGAATATTACCGGGGGCGTCTTTTTAGAGCGTCCCAACCGGTTTATTGCTTATGCAGAGATAGACGGGAAGAGAGAAGTAGTCCATGTGAAGAACACAGGCAGGTGCAAAGAATTGCTGGTTCCGGGAGCAATAGTGTATGTGCAGAAGGCTGCGAAGCCAGACAGGAAGACGAAATGGGATTTGATTGCGGTGGAGAAGAAGTGTTCTGTGCGGAATGGAGACGGCAGCCAGACAGAGAGGTTTCGCATGGTCAATATAGATTCTCAGGCGCCGAATCAGGCGGTGAAGGAGTGGCTGGAAACGGGGAATCTGATATCTGGGATTACTAAGATTCAACCGGAGTACAGGTATGGCGATTCCCGATTTGATTTGTATGTAGAGGCGGGAGAGCGGCGTATTCTGATTGAGGTGAAAGGGGTTAGTTTAGAGGAGGATGGCAGGGTTCGGTTTCCGGACGCGCCAAGCGAACGGGCCGTTAAGCATGTGGAGGAATTAATACGGGCGGCGGAAGACGGCTATGAAGCAATTGTGTTTTTTGTAGTTCAGATGAAAGATGTGGATTATTTCACCCCAAATATGGATACGCATCCGGAGTTTGGAGAGGCTCTGAAAGAGGCAGTAGATGCGGGAGTGAAAGTTGTGGCCTATGACTGTAGAGTAGACAGTGACATGATTGAGCTTGCGAAGGAAGTATCGGTGGCTGTGAGACCGGAAGAAATTGCGGAGCAGGCAAGGCTCCAGATTCTAAGAAAGCTTCCGAATCCTCTGGTTGAATGGTTTCGGGCAAATAAAAGAGAACTTCCATGGAGAGAGAATCCGGATGCATATCAGGTGTGGGTGTCTGAGATTATGCTTCAGCAGACCAGAGTGGAGGCAGTGAAACCCTATTATGCCAGATTCCTGCAGGCATTGCCGGATGTACAGGCGCTGGCTGAGGCCAAAGAGGACGTGCTCCTTAAGTTGTGGGAAGGTTTGGGATATTATAACCGGGTCCGCAATATGCAGAAGGCTGCAAGGCAGATCATGGTGGATTACCATGGGGTATTTCCCAGAAAGTATGAGGAAATCCGGAGATTGGCCGGAATCGGCAGCTATACTGCCGGAGCAATCTCTTCCTTTGCTTTTGGGATGGCGAAGCCCGCCGTTGACGGGAATGTACTCAGGGTGATTTCCCGTATTACGGGCAGTGATGAGGATATTATGAAGCAAAGCGTTCGCAGGAAAATGGAAGAACTTTTGGAACAGGTGATTCCGGAAGATGCTTCCAGTGATTTTAATCAGGGGTTGATTGAATTGGGGGCTATCGTCTGCGTGCCGAACGGAGAGCCGGACTGTGCGCGCTGTCCGGTAAATGGCTGGTGTATTGCACATCGGGAAGGAAGAGAACGGGAACTGCCTGTGAAGAAAAAGCCGGCGCCCCGGAGAATTCAGAAACGTACGATTCTGGTTTTTCGGGACGGGGAGACCAGAGGAATCCGTAAGAGACCAGATACCGGTCTTTTGGCCGGATTATATGAATTTCCTGGCTTGGAAGGGCATTTGACTGCTGAAGAAGTGATTCAGTACAGCAAGTCTATTGGCCTCGCTCCTATCCGGATTCAGCCGTTGGGGAAGGCAAAGCATATTTTCAGTCATGTAGAGTGGCATATGACGGGCTATCTGATACAGGTGGACGAACTGGAAAAGTCCTGCGGCGCAGATATGATATTCGCTCGCCCAGATGAAATACAAAAACGCTACCCAATACCGGCAGCGTTTGAGAAATATGTTGCGTATGCTGTTTGAAAATCAAATAACCGGCTGATGCAGCAACCGATGCGCCCGCTTCTTTTCACGAACATAAATAAACTGATATAAGATACCGGATAATGCCAGACCTGCAATTACATCTGTCACTGAGTGCTGTTTCAGGAACATGGTTGACAGAATGATGGATAAAGTGAATAATTGTATCGCCAGCCGGACGCCGGGTTTCTTACGCAAAGACTCTGTTCGCGTAAGCCCAATGCAAAGTCCTATGGAATTAAATACATGGATACTTGGCAGCACATTGGTAGGCGTATCCATCGAATAGACATGGCGTACCAAATCAACAAATATATTCTCTCTTGGGAATACGACGGGTCTTAAATTCAGTCCGTTCGGGTAAACGGTACAGATAATCAGGAATACGGTCATTCCGATGATTAAAAATGCCGCCATCTGAAGGAATCCCTTTTTATCTGTAAAAAACAGATAGAAAGAACCTGCGGTAATAAACAGGAACCACAATAAATACGGAACGACAAAAAATTCCACAAAAGGAATGTAATCATCAAGCGGCGAGTGAATTAAATAATAATCTTTCGTTATATGCTGTTCCAAATACATAAACCATGGCATATAGATAAAGCCATACAGAAACACGAAAGCATGATTATACTTTTTAAATAGTTTCTTTATCTCCATTGTATTACTTCCTTTCAAGTCCATGTATAATAGTATATTTGGAATCCATCCGATTATAACATGAAAAAAGAGAATCAACAATATAATGAGCGCGGAATTAATAAAATCTTTCGGAATTCCTCAGAAAATTTTATCATTCACTCAAACTTGCAGATATATTTAAAACAGAGTATAATTTGTATACCTTGCGAAACGGCCGAATGGCCATAATGGAGTACTCGGAGGGTATACTTTTAAGTACAACGAAAATTAAGTATTGGATAGTTTGGAGAAGAATATTATTCTGAGTGCGCTTCTCTATAAACGCAGGCGCAATGGCGGCTGCGTGGCGGCCTGAGGAGCAGCGCTGTCACAAGGAGGTCCTTATGAAAGAAAAGACGGTCTCGCTGGCCGATCAGGCATATGAACTGATTAAGACAAATATATTGAATCTGACTTATCCTCCCGGAACGCCGCTTACCGAGTCGAAGCTTTCAGAAGAACTGAAGATGAGCCGGAGTCCAATCCGAATGGCAATCCGTATTCTGCAGGCAGAGGGGCTGATTGTAACGGATTATTATAAATCTATGACAGTGAAAGAGATTACAAAGAGCGATATTGAACAGGTTTATCAATTGCGGGAACTGCTTGAACTGCCTGCGTTTCAGTTGATTTTCGATTCGGGGAGATACGAGGAGTATTCTTATCGGATTGAAGAGAAAGTCGTCCGCATGTGTGCTTCAGCAAACGACAATTATAAATGGGAGCTTGCAGACGCGGCATTTCATATGGAAATCATCAGCATTTACGGGAATGAGCGTATTAACAGAATTTATGAGAATAATCTGGCTGAGTTAATTCGGATGGGAATGTATTCCGTACAGAACGGAATGCTTATTCAGAAAACGAATGAGAATTTAAAACGAATGGTATTATATATGCGCGGGGGGAACAGCGAACAGGCAATGAACATCCTGACTACAGATCATTTCGGTACGGGAAGAATAACGGCGCTATCAAGTATATCATTGCGTGAATCCTGAAGTAATTCTACATAATAGACGCATACGAAGGAGGAGAGTATGTATATATTTATTGTGAATCCCAACGCACGCTCTGGTTTAGGAGGAAGAGTGTGGAATGGAGTTGAAAATATTTTGAAAAACAGGAATGTTTCTTATCGGGTTTATTTTACCGGATATCAGCGCCATGCAACCAGAATTGTAAGGGAGATTACTGCTGATGGGAAAGAGCATACTGTAGTGATACTGGGCGGAGACGGTACAGTGAATGAAGTGCTCAATGGGATTAAGGAGCTGGATAAAGTGACTCTGGGCTATATTCCCATTGGTTCGAGTAATGACTTCGCCAGATATTTTGGACATCCTTATGATTCGGAGCAGGCACTTAATGTGATTCTGAATCCTAAGAAATATGCGATGATGAACGTGGGGCTTCTCACATACTGGGGAGGAGAGCGGACAAGGCGCTTTGCTGTCAGTACCGGTTTAGGATTTGACGCAGGGATCTGTCATTATGCTGTGGTGTCAAGACTAAAGAAATTTTTAAATAAGATTCATCTTGGAAAACTTACTTATGTTGGGATTGCGCTGGTACAGATGCTTGCATTGAGACCTGGCAGGATGACGGTTTATCTGGACGACGGCAAGCCGGTCTCCTATGAACAGGTGTATTTTGCAACGGCTATGAATCATCCCTATGAAGGCGGAGGATTTAAGTTTTGCCCAAAAGCAGACCCGGGGGACGACTGGATGAACGTTACGGTTATTGCAGGGATTCCCAAGCTAAAAGTACTTTTACTGCTGCCTACGGCATATAAGGGATGGCATACGGTTTTTCGGGGAGTGTATACCTATGTTTGTAAGAGAGCCGTATTTGAGAGTGAACGGCCGCTTCCGGTTCATACAGACGGTGAACCGATATTTATTCAGAGAAAAGTGCATACGGAGCTGGAGCCGGAGAAAGTACGGTTAATTATTGGATAATAACCGGAATTAGAAAGGGGAGATAAATCATGCCGGGATTCGGTTATTTACTATTATTGTTCGCGGCGGCAGCCGGCGTATACCTGTATGCTATCTGGCCGCGTACAACCCGCATATCGGATGTCATGCAGTATAATCATGCGATGTTTGCCCATCGGGGATATCATAATAAAGAAAAATTAATTCCGGAGAACTCTATGGCGGCATTTCAGGCTGCGGTTGCAGAAGGCTATGGAATAGAACTGGATATACATATTACAAAGGATGGAAAGCTTGCGGTGTTTCATGACGATACGCTGGAGAGAATGTGTCAGCAGTCCGGAAGCGTGGAATCCTATACGTTTGAGGAGCTCCGCAGGTTCCACCTGTCAGATACATCAGAAAAAATCCCTGAGCTTGCAGAAGTACTTGCCTATGTAGAAGGGCGGGTGCCGCTTCTTATCGAGCTTAAGATTCCGGGAAGAAATCTGGCGGTATGCGGCGCGTCGTATCAGGCGCTGAAAAATTATAAGGGTAAATTCATGATCCAGTCCTTTAATACCATGGGGCTATACTGGTATCGGAAAAACGCGCCGGAGATTTTAAGGGGACAACTTTCCAGTAATCTGACAAAAAGTGAGGAAAAGGAACCTTACCTGCTGCGGTTTTTGATTAAATACCTGTTTTTGAATATGCTTGGAAGGCCGGATTTTATTTCATATAAGCTAAAGGACCTGCCAAATATCAATGTTTCCTTGTGCAGAGCGCTTTTTGGAACGCCGGTTGCCGTCTGGACGCTTCGCACAGACAGTGCATTAGAACAGGGACGGGAGTACAATATGCGCATTTTTGAGTGATTTGTTGCTTTTGGGAAAAGTGCATGTTACAATTGATTCGATTAAAATAGAAATGGGGTAAATAAGATGGAGAATCCAATTATTACAATTGAAATGGAAAATGGAGATATCATGAAAGCAGAGTTGTATCCAGAGGCTGCTCCGAATACAGTGAATAATTTTATCTCGCTGGTTAAGAATGGATATTATGACGGACTTATTTTTCACCGGGTGATTAGAGGTTTTATGATTCAGGGAGGTTGTCCTGACGGAACGGGAATGGGCGGCCCAGGGTATCAGATTAAAGGAGAGTTTGCGCAGAATGGATTTGTGAATGAGCTGCGTCATACGGAAGGTGTGCTGTCTATGGCGAGAGCGATGCATCCGGATTCTGCAGGTTCTCAGTTTTTCATTATGCATAAGGATTCCCCGCATTTGGACGGACAGTATGCGGCCTTTGGTATGCTGATTGAGGGAATGGATGTTGTGAATAAGATTGCCGCTGTATCAACGGATTACAGCGACCGTCCGCTGGAGCCTCAGATTATGAAGAAGGTTACTGTTGACACAAAAGGTGTGGATTATCCGGAGCCGGAGAAGGAATAGTCTAAAAGATAAGGAGGCTGAAACTATTATGGAAAGGATGGTTCAGACCGAAGACTTAGTTTTTGAATATGCGAAGCGGGATGAAGAAGGCAATGTCATCGGCACACAGCGGGCAATCGATCAGGTGAGTCTGGAAGTGGCGGAAGGACAATTTATTGCAATCCTCGGACATAACGGATCCGGAAAGTCTACGCTGGCCAAGCACATCAATGCGATTCTGGTTCCCTCAGAAGGAACGGTGTGGGTCGGAGGAAGGAATACCAGGGATGCGGATGAGCTTTGGAATGTAAGGCAGTCGGCGGGAATGGTGTTCCAGAATCCGGATAATCAGATTATCGGGACTGTTGTGGAGGAGGATGTGGGATTCGGACCGGAGAATTTGGGAGTGCCCACAGATGAGATCTGGAAGCGGGTGGAGGAGAGCTTAAAGGCAGTCGGGATGTTTTCTTACCGGCACCATTCTCCGAACAAGCTGTCCGGCGGACAGAAGCAGAGAGTTGCCATTGCAGGAGTAATTGCCATGAGACCCAAGTGCATTGTGCTGGATGAGCCGACGGCTATGCTGGACCCTAATGGGCGGAAAGAAGTGCTTCGGACGGTTGAGGAGCTTAGAAGGCAGGAGAAAGTAACGGTTATTCTGATTACGCATTATATGGAAGAGGTTATTGACGCGGACAGGGTATTTGTGATGGACCATGGACATGTGGTCATGGATGGAACTCCCAGAGAAATTTTCTCCCAGGTGGATACATTGAAGGAATACCGCCTGGATGTTCCGCAGGTAACTATACTTGCGGATGAATTAAGAAAACGCGGACTGGATATTCCAGCCGGTATTTTGAGGAAAGAAGAACTGGTGGAAGTATTATGTCGATTAGGATAGAACATTTGAATTATATTTACAGTCAGGGAACGGCCTATGAGAAACAGGCGCTTAAGGACATTTGTCTGGAGATTCCCCATGGAGAATTTGTGGGAATTATCGGTCATACCGGATCGGGCAAGTCTACACTGATTCAGCATCTGAACGGGCTGATTAAGGCGACTGACGGGACAATTTGTTATAACGGGGAGAATATTTACGGCGAGCGTTTTAATATGAAAGAGCTGCGCAATCAGGTAGGACTGGTATTTCAATATCCGGAGCACCAGTTATTTGAGGTGGACGTGCTTTCAGACGTCTGTTTTGGCCCGAAAAATCAGGGATTTTCCAGAGAGGAATGTGAAAAGCGGGCAAGAGAGGCACTGAAGCTTGTAGGGCTGAAGGAAAAATATTACCAGTCTTCGCCATTTGAGTTGTCTGGCGGACAGAAGAGACGGGCTGCAATTGCAGGAGTGCTTGCTATGCAGCCAAAGGTACTGATACTGGATGAACCGACGGCAGGGCTGGACCCGAAGGGAAGGGATGAGATTCTGGAGCAGATTGCGTATCTGCATAAGGAGACAGGCATTACGGTTATTCTGGTGTCTCACAGTATGGAGGATATTGCCAGATATGCGGATCGGATTATCGTGATGAATCAGGGACAGGTTATGTATAATAGTACGCCTAAAGAGGTTTTTGCTCACTATAAAGAATTGGAAGAAGTGGGGCTTGCGGCGCCGCAGGTCACCTATATTATGCATGAACTTGCAGAGAAGGGACTTGCTGTGGATATAGGGGCGACTACGGTGAGAGAAGCTGCGGACAGTATTATGGAGGTGCTTGGCAGATGATAAGAGATATTACGATTGGACAGTATTATCCGGCAAAAAGTATCCTTCACAGACTGGACCCGAGAGTGAAACTGACAGCGACGGTACTGTATCTGATTTCCCTGTTTTTATTTAAGAATCTTTCCGGGTATCTTGTAGCAACTGTTTTTCTGATTGTTATTATCCGCTTGTCAAAGGTTCCGTTTAAGTTTATTATGCGTGGCATGCGGCCGGTTATCATGCTTCTTATGATAACGCTTTTGTTTAATCTTTTTTTGATTAAAGAAGGAGAAGTGATATTCTCGGCCTGGATATTTAAAATAACAGAGGGAGGGCTTCGGAATGCTGTTCTGATGGCGGTCCGGCTGATTTATCTGATTACGGGTTCGTCTCTTATGACTTTTACGACGACGCCCAATGAACTGACTGACGGGCTGGAGAGTTTGCTCAAGCCTCTTGGCCGGATTCATGTGCCCGTGCACGAAATTGCTATGATGATGTCGATTGCGCTTCGGTTTATTCCTATTCTTCTGGAAGAGACGGATAAGATTATGAAAGCGCAGATTGCCAGAGGAGCGGATTTGGAGAGCGGAAATATTCTCCAGAAAGCAAAGAGCATGATTCCGATTCTGGTGCCCTTATTTGTATCGGCATTCCGGCGCGCCAACGATCTTGCGATGGCTATGGAGGCAAGGTGCTACCGCGGCGGGGAAGGACGGACGAAGATGAATCCTCTCAGGTACACCGGACGCGATAAGGCGGCTTATGCGATTGTGATTCTGTATGTGGCGGGCGTAGTGGCAGTTGGGAGATATGTGCCGCTTCACATTTGGATATTTTAGAGCGGCCTGTGCCATTGCGCGTTACCCCCATCAGGATGGTTGGGAGTTTAGATCAATTTTTAAATATGCTCTGACGTGTAATTTTACAGAAAATGCAGGTGAGGACAGGATACAATAAATGAGACGAATTAAGCTAACGGTTGCCTATGACGGAACGAACTATTGCGGTTGGCAGGTTCAGCCCAATGGAATTACGATTGAAGAGGTGCTGAACCGGGAAATCAGCGGACTTACCGGAGAAGAAATACATGTGATTGGAGCCAGCCGGACGGATTCAGGGGTTCATGCATTGGGAAATGTTGCGGTTTTTGATACGGAGGGCCGGATACCTCCGGAACGCATATCCTATGCATTGAATCAGCGGATGCCGGAGGATATTGTGATTGTTAAGTCAGAGGAGGTTCCGGCAGAGTGGCATCCCAGATATCAGGATACTATAACGAAAACATATGAGTATCATATCTATAATGCAGCCGTTCCGAATCCTTTGAAACGAAGAACCTCTGCTTATATTTCTTTCCCTCTGGACATAGAGCGGATGCGGGAAGGAGCGGCCTATCTGGCAGGGGAGCATGATTTTGTCAGTTTCTGCAATGTGAGAACCAGTACTGCAGATACGATACGGACGGTGCATGAGATACAGATTATCAGGAGAGAGGAAGAGATTATTATCCGAATTACCGGAAACGGTTTTCTATACAATATGGTAAGAATTATTGCAGGTACTCTGATCCGCGTGGGCCGAGGATTCTACGAGCCTGGGAAGGTTAAAGAGATATTAGAAGCCCGGAGACGCACTGAGGCAGGTGTGACTGCTCCGCCCCAGGGTCTGGTACTGGTAGAAATTAAATATGCGGATAGACATTTGAAAGCAGGAATGGTATAGTAAAAAATGGGTCAGAAGGAATCAGAAAATGATGCACTATTACAAAGGAGGACGTTATGGACATATTTTCCATGGTTTTATCATTGCTTAGCGGAGTGGCGCTGTTTCTGTTCGGAATGTCGCTTATGGGTGATGGACTTAAGATGGTTGCTGGCAATAAGCTGGAATCATTTCTTTATAAGATGACGAATACTTCACTGAAGGGGGTAGCGCTGGGAGCGGGCGTTACTTCGGTTATTCAGTCGTCATCTGCTACGACGGTTATGGTGGTTGGTTTTGTTAACTCTGGAATGATGAAGCTGAAACAGGCGATTGGTATTATCATGGGAGCGAATATCGGTACCAGTATTACCGGCTGGATACTCTGCCTCTCGTACATAGAAGGTTCAAGCGGAATTGCTAAGATATTATCGACGGCGACAATCAGTGCGGTGGTGGCGATTGCCGGTACGCTGCTTCGGATGGTTTCAAAAAGAACCGTATATCGGAATGTGGGTAATATTATGCTTGGTTTTTCGATATTAATGTTCGGAATGCAGACTATGAGCGGGGCGGTTGCGCCGTTGAAGGAGAGCGAAGCATTTACCAGTATGCTGACCATGTTCTCGAATCCGATAGCAGGTATTCTGCTGGGTATTGCATTTACGGCAGTATTACAGAGCGCATCGGCTTCAGTCGGTATTCTGCAGGCGTTGTCTGTTACCGGTTCTCTGACATTTGCAACTGCATATCCGATTATCCTGGGTATCGGCGTAGGAGCGGCATGTCCGGTATTGATTTCTGCGATTGGCGCGAATAAGAACGGTAAGAGGACTGCGCTTATTTATCTGCTGAATGATTTGTTCGGTATGCTTATCTGGTCCATTGTGTTTTACAGTGTGAATGCGGTGGTGCAATTTACATTTTTAGATTCGGTTATGAGTCCGGTTATGATTGCTACGATTAATACCGTATTTCGTGTGGCGACAGTGTGCGTACTCTTCCCATTTATACCTAGACTTGAGAAATTGGCAAAGACTCTGATTAAGGATACGGAGGAAGACTTAGAGGACGACGCTAACTTTGATATGCTGGAAGAGCGTTTGCTCAGATATCCGGCGCTGGCAATCGGACAGTCTAAACGGGTGATGAATGATATGGCCAGAAAGGTTCGTAAGAACGTGGGCCGATCTCTGAATCTGATTAATGAGTTCAGTCAGGATAAGTTCAGTAAGGTTCAGAGAAAAGAAGATTTGATTGATAAGTTCGAGACGAAACTCGGGGAGTATTTGATGCTGCTGACCAAGAGAGAGCTGAATACGATGCAGACCAGACAGGTCTCTCTCTATCTGCATATTATCAGCGATTTGGAACGGGTAGGAGACTATGCGTCGAATGTGGCAAGGGTAACCAATAATATTCATGATGGAAATATTTCTCTGTCAGAGGAGGCCCAGGCTGAATTAAATGTGGTTATGGACGCGGTGCGTGAGACGGCTGAGATGACGGTTCAGAGCGTTGAGAAGTATGATAAGGAAAAGGCAATGCGGGTGAAGTCTTTAGCGGCGGTTGTGACAGCTCTTTGTGAAGAGATGAAGATGCGTCATGTGATTCGGCTGAGTCATGGAGAATGCGATTTGGCCCAGGGAACAGTGTTCAATGATTTACTGAACAGTTTCGACCGTATTGTTGCGCATTGTACCGGGGCTGCCAGCGCGACCGTCAAGGTGGAAAATACAGACTTGGATATGCATATTCATACATCGACAATTGCGGACGACGGAAAAGAAGAATATAGAAGGCTGCTTGCTGAGAATGCAAAGAAGTACAGGGATTTATTTACCGAGTATCAGGATAAATATAACATCGAGAACAGCAAAGACCGTCCGCGCAGTATGGAGCCGGAACCGGAGAATGAGAAGAAGAGCAGACGGTAAGAAAGTATGGCTTGACAAAAAATGGGAAATCGGTTAGACTTCCAGTAAATAGAATGGCAAAGGCGAAGAAGAGAAGAAGTAGCAGTTCCCACACCCTTACAGAGAGCGGCCGGCAGGTGAGAGGCGCATGAAGGAGAGAAGTGTGAATACATCTTGGAGCGGCACACCGAAGGAGAGCCAAAAGAGTCGGCGGATACATTGCCGGAGGAAGGCAGGGCAGTAGGCTGTGACGTATGGCGCACGTTACGCGCGGAGGCTGTTGCGGCAGCCGCTGAGGCCGGAGATGTGATGTGAGTTTCCGGTGAAAAAAGGTGGTACCACGAAGTATATTCGTCCTTATCTGTTATGGATAGGGACGTTTTTTAATTATAGCCAAGGGCACCCCATTATGGCTATTCGGCCGTTTTATAAGGTATGATATATGATGTAAAGGAGAAAAAAATATGGGAATTTATGAAGAACTTCAGGCGCGTGGATTAATCGCGCAGGTGACAGACGAGGAGAGAATTAGGGATTTGGTGAATAATGGGAAAGCGGTGTTCTACATCGGTTTTGACCCTACTGCAGACAGCTTGCATGTGGGACATTTTATGGCGCTGTGCTTAATGAAGCGTCTGCAAGAGGCGGGAAATAAGCCGATTGCGCTGATTGGGGGCGGAACGGGATATATCGGCGACCCGTCCGGCAGGACGGATATGAGGTCAATGATGACTCCGGAGATGATTCAGCACAACTGCGACTGTTTTAAGGAGCAGATGAGCAAGTTTATTGATTTCTCCGAGGGTAAGGCCCTTATGGTAAATAATGCGGACTGGCTTTTGGAGCTGAATTATATTGAACTGCTTCGCGATGTGGGAGCGCATTTCTCCGTAAACCGTATGCTGGCGGCAGAATGTTACAAGCAGCGTATGGAGAAGGGGCTGAGTTTCCTGGAATTTAATTACATGATTATGCAGAGCTACGATTTCTATATGCTGTTCCAGAAATACGGCTGTAATCTGCAGTTTGGCGGGGACGACCAGTGGAGCAATATGCTGGGAGGAACGGAGCTGATTCGACGTAAGCTGGGGGAAGATGCAGGGGCAATGACGATTACGCTTCTTCTAAATTCCGAGGGTAAGAAGATGGGTAAGACCCAGAGCGGCGCCGTATGGCTTGATCCGGAGAAGACGTCGCCCTTTGATTTCTATCAGTACTGGAGAAACGTAGCGGATGCGGATGTGCTGAAATGCATTCGGATGCTGACCTTCCTTCCGTTGGACGAGATTGATGAGATGGATTCCTGGGAGGGCGCCAAACTCAATACGGCGAAAGAGATTCTTGCTTATGAACTGACGAAGTTGGTACATGGCGAGGAAGAGGCTGTGAAGGCGCAGACGTCGGCCAGAGCGTTGTTCAGCCAGGGACAGGCGGCGGATATGCCCACAACGGAGCTTACCGAAGAGGATTTTACGGAAGGTGTGATTGATATCTTAAGCATATTGGTAAAAAGTGAACTGGTGCCTTCCAGAGCGGAGGCCAGACGCGCGGTGCAGCAGGGCGGCGTAATGGCGGACGGCGATAAGGTGACTGATATTAAGGCTGTCTACCGTGCAGAGGCATTTGCCGGGGAGGGCATGGTAGTAAAGAAAGGAAAGAAGAATTTCCGTAAGGTCGTGATGAAATAAGGCGGAAGTTCATTTGTATAAAGCCCCCGAAAGGGAACGACAGGGCAGTTTGCGCCTGAATGTTTTCTTCCGGGGGCTTCGCATAATCAGCAGATAATTAAAACTTTAAGTATTGTACGCTGTATGGAAGCATTTCAAGCTGTCCGTTAAGCTGCAACGCTTCCCCGCTGATTAAATCGGTAACGGCTCCGTCTAAATCTCCATGGCGGGCGGTATAGGTATCTCCGGAAGCATTGATTGCCACCATCATACGTTCTTTTTCAGAAGCTCTCTCAAAGATTAACTGGTGGTTGGTCAGAACCACGTTGCGGTAGCTGCCGTTGCAGAGCCCGTCGCTCTGCTGGCGGAGGGCAATCAGTTTTTGGATATATTCGGTCAGTTCATTAGGCTCTGGCTTCTCGAAGCATGGACGGAGCGCATAGTCGTTATCCGGCGCTTTCTGTCCTTCCTGGCCCCATTCGCTTCCGTAATAAATGCAGGGGATACCCGGCATACCAAGCAGCAGGCCGTATGCGGGACGGATGTGTTCTTTGTTGGTCAGGATGCTGGCAAGTCTGGTCACGTCATGGTTATCGACAAAAGTCATCAGATGCTTGCCCCGGTAAATGCACCACTGGTCAGAACCATACTGACGATGTAGGGAATGAGCAATCTCAAACATATTCATTGAATTAAAACTGGAGAAAATGCCCTTATAGCACTCATAATTCGTACAGCTGTGCAGCATCTCGTCATTTACAATCCGGTTATAATCTCCGAACAGTACTTCGCCGATAAGTGC
The DNA here is from genome assembly GCA_949742505.1 of uncultured Lachnospiraceae bacterium. Taxonomy (GTDB): domain Bacteria; phylum Bacillota; class Clostridia; order Lachnospirales; family Lachnospiraceae; genus Claveliimonas. The sequence continues at coordinate 16,767 of CATJPU010000213.1, forward strand.
AAAATCCGGCTTCAAATCGCCGGTAAATGTCCGCAGTCTCCGCATAAAGTCAGGGTCAAGGCTGTATGCCACATCCAGACGAAGTCCGTCAATATCAAATTCATCCACCCAGAATTTTACACAGTCTAATAAGTAGTCCACGACAGCCGGATTCTGAAGATTCAACTTCACCAGTTCAAAATGTCCTTCCCAGCCCTCGTACCAGAAACCGTCGTTATAGCAGCTATTACCGTCGAAGCTGATATGGAACCAGTCTTTGTAGGGAGATTCCCATTTCTTCTCCTGAACGTCTTTAAACGCCCAGAAACCACGTCCCACATGGTTGAATACGCCGTCGAGGACAATCTTCACGTCGTGTTCATGAAGGTCTTTGCAGACTTCGGCAAAATCTTCGTTGTTGCCGAGACGACAGTCAATTATGCGGAAATCTCTGGTGTCATACCCATGGTTGTCAGATTCAAAAATTGGATTCAGAATAATTGCGTCAACTCCCAGATTTTTTAAATAAGAACTCCAGTTCAGAAGCTTTCTGATACGCGGGGCGTAGACGCCGTCATTGGCGTAGGGCGCACCGCAGAATCCAATCGGATATATTTGATAAAATACTCCTTTATATGCCCACATATTATTACATCTCCTTTTATAGTAGTATATTTGTATCCTGTATATTTTACCATAGACTGCAGGGGGATTACAATGAAAATCATAGGGTATCAGTTCAGCCCAGGACTTTGTACTCTGGTGCAAAGTCCGTAAGAAAGCATAAATTATGCCAAGAGTGAATCCGGCCCTTCGCGAAGCGAACTTTAAAAAGGCCGGATTCATTTATAGATATATACTTGACAATTTATAGACAATGTGCTATCTTTAATGTAACTAAGGTATAATAATAATATACTAAAGTTACATTCGCGCGCGTAAGAGTATATATTATCGGACGTTAGTCCGCTAATTCTGGAAGGGGCATGTATTAAGGGAGACTCCTGAAGTATATTTTGGTAAACGTTATTTAGAATTAAGGAGGAAGGAACATGAGTATGATGAAGGGGTATGGAGTAATTGAGCCTACAGTGAGCCATGGTTGGATTGAAAAAGAAATTCCTGATGTGGGACCTTTTGAGGCGCTTTGTTCCCCGGTAGCGGTTCTGCCTTGTACATCTGACGTACATAATGCGAAATATAGAAAGGCATATCCTAACCGCATTCTTGGTCATGAAGGAGTTGGCAGAGTTGAGAAGGTCGGGGAATATGTAAAAGATTTGAATGTAGGAGATGTCGTTGCAATTCCGGCTGTTACACCGATTTGGAGAGGAAGAGAAATACAGGAAGGACTGCATGAACATGCAGGAGGATTTCTTGGA
>CATJPU010000214.1 GCA_949742505.1 uncultured Lachnospiraceae bacterium
CTTATAACCATAAGTGCCTTCATCCTCCTGCGACACAACCGCAAGTACAATTGCGTCCAGAAGCGCTGCTCCGGTGTTAAATACCATAATCTCACTCCTTTATCTCTCCTATATTATTTTAATATTTATATTGTTTATTTTTCTATATTATATCTCGTATAATATATATTGTCAATATAATATTATATCTTTTTATCAGACAAAAAATGTATAGATTCCTGGAGCTACGGCTGCGGTTCACGCTCCGCCTGTTCTGGCCTGCAAACTGCGGCATACGAAGCAAGGCATTTTAGAGACGCTTTTAATGGAAGTGAAATTGCTGCTTACATAGTCTTAGGAACGAAGGCATTCCTGAGTTTCTTAGACTACGTTAGCAGGAAGTTCACCGGAATGTTGTCTCGCCTTGCTTCGTATGCCGCAGTTTGCAGGCCTGGGCAGGCGGCGCGTGAACCGCAGCCGCAGCTCCCAGAACCCATACATATGAACTAATCCGTCCAGCTAATCTCCTCCCGGAGGGTGAACGAATAAATAATCTTCTCCCGGACTCTCTTTCCGGTTATCTGTTCCAGCGCCCTTGCATAATGATCCAGCTGGGCCCGGTATTTCCTGGACAGCTCATCTCCCGTACGCACCCGGTCGGTCTTATAGTCAAGCACCACCAGCCCTTCCGGCTCCTCAAAGTACACGTCGATGATTCCCTGAATCAGAACCATCTCCCGCCCCTCTTCCTTCATATCCGAGTGTACTTCTTCCATGGGAATCCCCAGTACAAACGGTTGCTCTTTCCACAGCAGGTCCTCCCCGGCCGCACGCCTCATGCGTTCTCCTGATTCGGAATTTACAAATTCCAGAATATCCGCATCATTCACACAAGCCGCCATATCCGGCGATATCCGCCCTTCCTTCTCCATTTCGGAAATGACCGTCTTTATCTGCTCTCCGTCATAGGACTTTGTAAAATCAAGCAATTCCATTACCCGGTGATAAGCGCTTCCTCTGGACGCTCCCGCAAGCCCTTCCTCTTCCTGCAGGAACTTCGGAATTAATGGAATCACTGTTTCTTCTTCATACAGGAGTTCTCCGGCTTCCTCCCCAAGATAAGCTCTTTTCTTCAACTCGGAAACCGTATATTTCAGCTTCTTTCCTTCCAGTTCTCTATAAGGATACGCATAGGTAAACTGCTCTTCTAAGGATTCCTTCATCTCTTCGTCATAGACCATTTCTGTATCCCAGTTTTCCAACGCCTGTCTGGTAAAGATTCTGCCGGCCTGCTCCTGCACCTGCTCTGTCAGCACATCTTCCATACGCCGGATTACCACCCGGACCGGAGCGTCTTCTCCCCTGCCCGCCACAGCCGGTATCAGCCATCCTATACTCCCGGAAACTCCCGCCAGTCTCCCGAAAGGAAGCTTCTTAAGCCCTTCCCCGGCTGTTTTCCCCAGCATCGTCTCCGCGTCCTTTAACTTTTTCTCCGGTTCCGAAACAGCGCCCGTAATAATCAGCTTTTCTTTCGCCCGGGTGAAGGCCACATACAGGACTCTCAATTCCTCCCCCATACTCTCCAGCAATTCTTCCCTCGCAATCACGCTTTTCACAAAAGACGGACATTTGGTACGGTCTTTTAAATTCATACATTCCAGACCAACGCCTAAGCTTGCATGAAGAAGGGCATTTCCACGCATATCCTGCCTGTTAAATCTCTTTCCCATACCCACCGCAATCACAACCGGAAATTCCAGTCCCTTGCTCTTATGGATACTCATCATACGCACCATATCCGCCTGCTCGTCCAGCGCAGCCGCTTCGCCGTAATCAATTTCATATTTTTTCAGCTGCTCCACATACCGGATAAAATGAAACAGCCCCTTATAGCTGGTACTCTCAAAAGCCCTTGCTTTCTCCGTCAGCATATAGAGATTGGCTTCCCTCTGCTCCCCTGCCGGGAGCGCCGCCACATAATCCCTGTATCCGGTTTCCTGACAGATTCTCTCAAGCAGCTCATGGAGGGCCATATACGGAACCATACTCCGAAAATATTCCAATTTCCCCAAACATCTTTCTAATTTATCCCGAATCCGGGTGTCTTCTCCCTCTTTCCGGTAGACCACAGCCGCCTCATAAAACCGAAGCTCCCTGTACTCTCCCTTAATCTTTGCAAGTTCCTCCTCCGTCACATTGCCAAAATAGGATTTGAGTACCGCTGCAAGTGGAATATCCTGCTTCTGATTATTCAGAACCCGCAGGTATTCCAGCAGAAGGCCGATTTCTCTTGTATCAAAATACCCTTCCTTCGCCCCGGCATAGATCGGTATCCCATATTTCTCAAGAACCTCTGCAAAGATATCAGCATAGCCTTTCATACTTCTGGTAAGAATGACTATATCCCGGTACTGCACCGGCCGCAGTTTCCCGGTTTGTTTATCCGTTACCATCTGCTCTTCCATCAGCTCTTTCACCCGGCAGGCAACCACAGCCGCTTCTTTCTCTCCCGAGGACAGCTTCGTCCCTGAATCCGCCAGAAGTTCCGCCGCCTCGTCGTCCTCCGTATCAATAAGCAGCAGCTCTGTCTCATTCCCTGGATTTTCCTCATAGTCGGCTCCCACATAGAGCGCCGCCTTATCGTCATATTCCACGCCGCCCAGCGCCCTCGTCATAATCTGCCGGAAGATATAATTCACGCTGTCTAACACTTCCCTGCGGCTTCGGAAATTCTTGTGCAAATCAATTCTCTGCTCCCTGCCATCCTCCAGCGTATAGCGCTCATATTTGTCCATAAACAATTCCGGTCTGGACAGACGGAACCGATAAATACTCTGCTTCACATCCCCCACCATGAAGATATTATAATTTTCCTTGTGTACTCCGGACACGCTGCCAAGAATCGCTTCCTGTATCAGATTACTGTCCTGATACTCGTCAATCATAACCTCCGCAAACTGCTCCTGATACTCCTTCGCCGCATCCGACGGCTTCAGTTCCCCGTCTTCTTCCCTTGTCAGAATCCTCAGCGCATACTGCTGCATGTCGTCAAAGTCAATCATATTCCGACCGCGCTTCTTTTCTTCAAAGGCAGCGGAAAATTCCCTTGTAATCTTCACCAGCATTTCCATAAAGGGACGGCATACTTTAAGGTCCGCAAGAACTTCTTCTCCCGGCTGTGTAAAATACAGTTCCCGGAGGTCTTTGACAACCGCTTTCACCTCGTCCCGGATGCGCTTCACCTGTTCCGCTTTCTCCCCGGATACCTGCTTATCTCTGTTAGACGCCAGTCTACTCCACTTTATCTCCTGAAATGCCTGATAACATTCCTCATACCCTTCTTGTCTCTGAAGTTTCTCCAACAGCCCTAAGTCCTGATTCAGCATCTCTTCATACATATAGGGACCGTCCGGCTCACTGCAGACGCATAGTCCCTGCTCAAGAAGTTCTTCCGCTCCTTCCAGATATTTTCTCACATTTTCTCTGGCACAGCGGTAATATATCGTATCGTTCAGCTCCTCAACGCTCTCTGTCTGATATGCCTGAACGCAGGATTCCAGCCATTTATCCGGTTCCGGGTAGCTTCTGCCAAATTCATACAGCTTAAGAATCAGTTCTTCTAAATTCCTGTCGTCCCTGCTTCCCCCATAGCCTTCCACCAGATTTAAGAACGCCTCGTCTCCGTCCTCATAATACCGCTCCAGCACCTCTTCCAGCACATCCTGTCTCAAGAGCCTTAGCTCTCCGTCCTCTCCAATCCGAAAAGCCGGGTCTAAATCAATCGTATGAAAATGTTCCCGAATTACCGAAAGACAAAAACTGTGTATGGTCGTAATCTGCGCGCTGTGTATCAGCGTTGCCTGCCTTCTCAAATGTTCGTTTTCCGGTTCTTTCTCTACCCGTTCTTCTACCGCCTTTCGGATACGCTCCTTCATCTCCGCCGCTGCCGCCTCAGTAAATGTCACAATCAAAAGACGGTCTACGTCAACCGGATTCTTAAACCTTGTCAGCATCGTAATAATACGTTCAACCAACACCGCCGTCTTGCCCGACCCCGCCGCTGCGGACACCAGAATATTCCGTCCTCCAAGACTGATTACCTGCCGTTGTTCTCTGGTCCAGGAAATTCCCATATTAGTTTTCCCCCTTTCTTTCGCCAAGTTCCCGATGCATCCACTCCATCGCTTCCTCCGAAGACAGTTTCGAAATATTCCTATATCTGTAACCGGGCAGGCGTATGTCAAATCCACAGATATTTCGGTAAGCGCAGAAATCACAGCCGCTTCTGAATCCCTGACGATAAGGCTCAGCCCCGATCTCCCCCCGCAGAATCGACTCCCTGACAGACTGACTCTTTCTTCCGGCAAAGGACAGCATTGTATGAAAATCCTCGCAATCCGCCGCCTTAGAAGCTTTGGCAATACTTCCGTCCCGGTTCAGCTTCACCGGAACCGCCGTAGATTCTCCCGTCAGCCCCTTATCCAGATGCCGAAGGCTATTTTCTTCCAGATTCACCAGGCCATCCGGTCGGAGTTCTTTTAATATTTTAAGATTCCGTTCCTTTTCCCCTGCCTTCTCAACCAGGGGATCCTTCATCCGATAGTAAAAAACTCCGGAAGGAATGATCCTGCGTCCCGGATATTCCTTCCGGACCGTTTCCATCGCTGCATTCATGTATACCATCAGCTGAAGCTGGAGCCCATGACACAAGGCAGAGATATCAAATCCCATCTGCCCGGTCTTGTAATCCATTACTTTCACATAGACTTCGTCTCCATCCTCACACACATCAATCCTGTCAATCTTGCCGCTGCCAAAATTCATCTCGTAAGCCTTCGGCACAAAATCCCCTTTAGAGAGCTGGTCGGTAAGCGCCCAGACCGTACGCTCCAATAATCTGGTTAGCCTGACCAGCATATATTCATTTCTCGCAGAGCTGTACAAAACGGAATTGCCATAGCCGCTCACCGCTTCCTCCACGCTTTCCCGCACTAATTCTTTCCTTCGATCTTCCTGTAATTTAAGCCATCCTCCCTCCTGTTCCGCCTTTTTCGAATACCGCTCAATAGCTGCATGAAATACATTTCCCAAATCCAGCGCCTGAAACTCATATTCTTTCCGTTCCTTTAAGCGCAGTCCATAGGTAAGAAAATGGGCAAACGCACAGGCGGAGAACCTCTCCATTCTGGAAACGCTATTCTGAAAATGTTCCCCATAGACCAGTCTTGCCGCCATCTCGCTAATCCGCTTCGGCTGATAGAAATAAAATCCGGCGTCCAGAAGACCTTCGATCTTCCCTGCCCATTCCGGATTCTGCTTATACCAGCTATACAGCTCCATCCATGCGCTTCCCACTCTGTCATCCTGCATGCGGATTCCCTGAATCAGCTCCTGCACTCCCATTCCCGGCGTTAACTCCTTGTCTGCAGTCCTTTTCTTCGTCTCATCCGTAACAGTAATGCCCGGAAACAGCTTCTTCATCTCACCAATCAGATAAGCCGGCCGAAGCGCGCCTCCGTCCGCGCCGCTCTTACTGTAAAACAGATACAGTTTCTCTTCCGGCTTAGTCAGATTCAGATAGAGATAGAACTTCTGAATATACGCCTGCTCCCTTCCTCCCGGCGTCAGCGCAAGCTTCTCTGCCTCGAATTTCTCCCGGTCTCTCTCACTTAATATTCCGCTCCTCAGAAGAGCTCCCGGAAGCAGGGTATCATTCAGGCCCAGAACGAAAAGAGCCTTGATATCCTTCAGTCTGGTCCGCTCCACATCGCCTACGATTACCTGATCTAACCCCGGTGGGATGACGCCGATTTTCACCTCGTTCAGTCCTGCATCCAGAAGCTCACAGTATTCCTTCAGTCTTACCGGCTCACCGCCTAAAAGCTCCACAAATTTATCAAACAATCCGATTACCGCTCCGTACACCTGCGCGTACTCTCTTGCAAGCGCCAGTTCTCCCATTGCCGCAAACTCTTCTTCCTGACGCTTCAAAACCTGCTGAAGCTTCTCCCGTTCCAGAAACCGATACAATGCCTCTGTGATATCCCTCACTGTCTTCTTCCTCTGTTTCAGCACAAACATCAGCCCGTCCACAAGTTCAATGAAAGCCACCCGCAGATGATTTACTTCGTCTAACTGCTCTTCCGTCATGTTTTCCGGCCTGCGGACCCATCGCTCCTGCCATTTCTTATATCCACGAATCCCCAACGCCAGACAGTAATTCTCCGCTTCGCTAACCGCATCCTCAGAAAACGGTCCATAACCTGCACGCAGGAAACGAAATACACTGTCATAGCTGAAATTCTCCTCCGCCATGGCCAGAATACTGCGCACATACTCTACGAAAGAATTGAGCAGAATACTTCTCTTATAATCCATAAATACCGGAATCTCAAATCTGCCGAACGCCTGCTCAAGATAATCCCCATAACCATTCAAATCCGTCACAATCACGCCAATCTCACGATAGCGGAACCCTTCTATCCGAACAAGCCTGCGCACTCTGGCCGCTGCCGCCAGCGCCTCGTCTCTGGGGCTGGCCGCCTCGAAAACCATTACCGCCGTCTGCGCTTTCCGGTACTGCCGGCCGCTGTATCGGAACAGATTCTCTTCAAGAAATCCAAGAGCCTCACATTTCTGAAAGCGGTAATAGGGACGCTTTCTTAAGTCAACCGGAGCTTTCTGTTCTACTCTGCACTCTCTGGCAAGCCTGGTCAGAGACGAGACCGTATGTTTACTCATGCCAAACATCTCGCAGGGACCCCCGTAGCTGTACGGGTCCTCTTTCCCGTCAACCGTCACCGTAACAACTACATCAATGCAGAGATTCATAAGCTGTGCAAGCAGACGATTCTGCACTGGAGTAAACCCGGTAAACCCATCCAGTACCACCACGCTCCTCTTCAGAAGCGCAGACTCCGGCGCAATCCGGCACAATACATCCAGAATTTCCTCTTTCGTAATATAACGGTCCTTCAGATACTCTCGAAATTCCTCATAAATCACCTTCATATCCGAGAGCTTATAATACAGATAGCTGTTCTCCCCCGCCCGCTCCATCACGCGTTCCAATTCTTCCGGGCCGATGTCATACTGGTCAAATTCCGAAAGCACTGATTTAATCTCACTGATATACCCGAAACGCTTCATATTTCCCTTCAGTACTTTCAATCGTGGTTCCACACTGCCTGCAAGCTTCCTGAGAATCAGATTCTTCCCCTCATCATCCAGGACCTGTGCATTGCCCTTTCCCGTCTCTTCAAAAATCCGGTACGCCAGACGTCCGAAACTCAGAACGTCAATATTCATAATACCATTCCTGTCATGCATAAAAACTAAGTCCCGCTGTGTCTGCATGGTAAATTGCTCCGGCACCAGAACCATATAATTAAGGGCAGGGTTTTGCCCTGCCTCATCTATCATCTTCTTATATAAATAATGCGATTTCCCGGAACCGGAACCGCCAAATATAAATTGTAACGCCATATATCCCTCCTGCAAAATTTCTAACTCCTCACAGACCTTTCATATACAGGCAGTGATTCGCCTCTTGTTACCGAACGCTCCCGGCTCTAATCATCTTCTCTTCCCGCAAGAAGCTTCTCATATATCCGAATCGGAACGTAACCCTTCACCAATATCCCTTCTTCCAGATACTCTTCGCTAAGCAGCTCCCCGTACTTGCGAATCATCTGCACTTTCGAAGCATCCTGATAAGGAAATACATGCCGAAGCGCCATCTTCTGCTCCCGCAGCACCTTTTCAATACTGCTTTCTAATTCGCCCAGTCCTTCCCCCGTAAGGGCAGATAAATGTACGGTCTCACCAGCCTGAAAATCCCGCAGAATAACCTGCTCCGTTATACAATCCTGTTTATTGAAAACAGTAATCACTGGCTTATCCTGAATCCCCAAATTCTTCAGCGTCTCATACACGATGTGCATCTGCACATCCATCTGGGGATTCGACGCATCTACAACATGCAGAATCACATCCGCATACTTCGCTTCCTCCAAGGTACTGCAAAACGCCTCCACCAAATGATGGGGAAGCTTCCGGATAAATCCTACTGTATCAGTAAACAAAACCTCCTGTCCGCTACCAAGGCAGTATCCTCTGGTCGTAGCGTCCAGGGTGGCAAACAGCTTATCTTCCGCCAGAACCTCCGCTCCCGTCAACCGGTTCAGCAACGTAGACTTCCCGGCGTTGGTATAACCCACAATCGCAATTACCGGATGCATCTTACGCTTCCGCTGTTCCCTTACTACCTCTCTGTGATTCTGAATCTCTTTCAAATCACGATTCAATCTGGCAATCCGACTCTTGATCAGCCGCCTGTCCATCTCAAGCTTCTTCTCGCCCGGTCCTCTGGTCCCGATTCCTCCTCCCAATCTGGAAAGGGAAGTCCCGTATCCGGTCAGCCTGGACTGTCTGTACTTTAGCTGAGCCAGTTCCACCTGAATCTTGCCCTCGCTGGTAATAGCTCTTGCCGCAAAAATATCAAGAATCAGCAGCGTCCTGTCCATAATCTTCGTATTCAGCTCATCCCTTAGATTACCAATCTGTGCCGGGGACAGTTCATCATCACAGACAATTCCGTCAGCTTCCGTCTCCCAGAGAAGATCCTTAATCTCTTCCAACTTCCCCCGGCCCACATAGGTACCCGGGTGAATCTGTTCTCTCTTCTGAGCCACACGCCCCACGCTTAACGCGCCAGCTGTCTTCACCAGTTCTGCAAGTTCATCTAAGGATTCTTCTGTCTCGTCTTCTGTTCCCATACAAACGCCCACCAAAAGTACCCGTTCTTTAGTCTTTTCTATCTCAAACATGTCCACATTCCCATTCTATTGCTGCGTCTCAAAAAATTCTGCTTCCCTGGCTGCTCTGGCGTCGTCCGGGTAATCAGCCGTATATTCTGCAAGCTTCGCCTTCGCATTCTCCCACTCGCCGCACTGCTCGTAAGCTGCAATCTCGTTAAACCGCATCTCCTGCAGCATCTCTTTGCCGCAGTCCTCCAGGGACATGCCAAGATTATAGTAATTCAGCGCCGCCTTTCCATTTCCTAACTGCATCTCGCAATTTCCCAGAAAGTTATAAATCGTCGCCGTCTTCTCTGCTTTATTCTCCAATGCGGTCTCAAATGCATTCCGGGCCGCCTCATACTGACCAAGCTCCCACTCGGCAATTCCGATTCCCCGGTAAGCCTCTCCTGCGTCCCTGTCCTTCTTTGCCGCCTCTTTGAACTTATCCACTGAAGCCTCATAATCTCCTGATTCCAGTAATTCCAGCCCTTCTTCCAGCGACTTGTTACCGCAGCCGGTCAGCGCAAAACAGGCCAGCAGAAGCGTCATGATTATCGTTAAATAGTTTTTCTTATACTTCCACATATCTTTACAATATTCCTTTCTAAAGCATGTCCCCAAACGCTTTTTGTCAGATGTTCGTCACAATTCGTGATCACGCTCTAACATTCTTGCCGAACTCACTGTTAATTAAGTAATGCTATACGAAAACCAACCCACACTTGACAGGACAGGCTTTACAGTTATGCTGTATACTTCACAACCCACGCCGCATTGACAATTGATACCAGCATCACTCCCAAATCCGCCGAGACGGCTCCCCACATGGAAATATATCCAAGGGCTGCAAGTGCCAGCACAATCACCTTTATCATCATTGCAAAGGAAATATTCTGTCCTACTACACGCATCGTCTCTTTTGCAATCTTAACCGCATCAACAATCCGAAGCAGTTCGTCATCCATAAGCACTATATCCGCCGCCTCAATCGCAGCCGCAGAACCTAACGCGCCCATGGCTATTCCCACATCTGCTCTGGCGATAATCGGTGCGTCGTTAATACCGTCTCCGATACAAGCTACTTTCTCTGAATCATCCTCCACACCAAGAAACTCTTCCACAAGCTCCAGTTTGTCACCAGGCATAAGATCCGAATACGCATAGTCCATCTCTAGCTCTCTTGCTACACGGGCCGCCTCATTCCTTTCGTCCCCGGTAAGCATCACCAGCACAGCCTGATACTTCTCTTTCAGAGCCTCCAGCATATCTTTTGCGCCTTCCTTAATGGAATCTGAAATCACAATATATCCCGCATAGCGCCTTTTGATTATTACATATAATACGGTTCCCGGGCAGTTCACATGATCCGTCTCAATCTGATACCGGTCCACCATCCGGCGGTTACCGATATGTACCCACTCTCCATCATACAGCGCGCTGACTCCATAGCCCGAGTCCTCACGAACTCTCTTTACCTTCGTTTTATCGTATCTGCCCTGATAGGCCGCCTTAAGCGACTGGGCGATCGGATGGTTGGAATAGCTCTCTACATGAGCCGCAATCTTAAGCAGTTCCTCCTCTGTCATCCCTATGGCCTTGATTTCCTGAACCTGAAAGACACCTTCCGTCAAAGTACCCGTCTTGTCAAAAATAAAAGTATCCGTCTTGGCAAGAATTTCCAGATAATTGCCGCCCTTTACCAGAATTCCCTGCTTAGCGGCGCTTGCAATGCCTCCCAAAAACGCCACCGGCGTAGACAACACAATTCCGGCCGGACAGGCTGCAATCATAACCACCAGTCCCCGGTAAATCCATGTCTCATCCGCCCCCGGCGCAAAGGTAAGCGGCGGTACCACCATCATTAACAATGCAATCAGCGCAATAGCCGGAGAATAAAATCTGCTGAAAGCGGTAATAAAGCTCTCGCTTTCTGATCGGTTCGCCTGCGCCTCTTCCACCATCTCCATAATTCTGGAAACTGTAGAATCCTCATAGAGCGCCAGCACCTTCGCCTCAATCACCCCTGTCAGATTAATGCAGCCGCTATAAATCATATCCCCGGGAACCACCGTCTGGGGCAGAACCTCGCCGGTCAAAGCCTTCGTATCCAGCGTCGTCTTCCCGGTAAGCACCATCGCATCCGCCGGAACCCGCTCGCCCGGCTTAATTACAATTCGATTAAATAGCTTTAACGCAGAAGGCTCAACCTTAAATTCCTTCCCCCGTACAATCCGGGTCGCATATTCCGGCCGAATGTCTATCATATCTGCAATCATCTTCTTCGTCCGGTCTACAGAAGCCGCTTCAAAGATAACCCCGATTTCAAAGAGAAACATTGCCGCAGACGCCTCCACATATCTGCCCACTCCAAATGCTCCCACTGTAGCAAGTATCATCAGAAGATTCTCGTCAAACACTCTCTTCTTCAGAAGATTGTCACGAAATCTTCCAAATGCTTCAAATCCAATCAGAAGATACACCAGAAGAAATACCAAAAATCTCAAATCATCTGACATATGATATCTGCCTGACGCTATAACTGCCGCTCCATATGCAATTACACCTGCTGCTAAAACCAGCATTTTTATCTTCGTCTGCTTCGTCATCCTCTTCCCCCGCCTGTCATTCTGCAATATGCTCCATTCCCTGACTGATAATCGTCTGAATATGCCCGTCTGCCAGCGAATAGTACACCGTCTTGCCATCTCTCCGATTCTTCACCAGTTTCATCTGCTTTAATATACGAAGCTGATGGGAAATCGCGGACTGCGTCATCTCTAAAAGCTCCGCCAGATCACACACGCACACCTCAGCCTGAAGAAGCGCACACAGAATGCGGACCCTGGTCCCGTCTCCAAACACTTTGTAAAAATCTGCCAGCTCCTTGATCGTCTTGTCCGCCGGCATCCCGCTTTTCACCTTCTGAATCGTTTCCTCATGTGTTGCTACGATATCGCAGCATTCTACCTCTATATGATTTTTCATCCTTTTTCCCTTCATACATATGAATATGACTTCATGTGAACAAATACTCACTTAATAATTATGCCAAATATACAAATATATTTCAATATCTGAAATAGAAAAGACACTAAAGTTAAGATTTTTGTAACCTTAGTGCCTTTCTAATTCCGTTTACAATTTTTTCCCCGCATACAGCGCCCGAATGGAATTCAGCACGCACAGCATTGCAACTCCCGTATCGGCAAATACAGCCATCCACATATTGGCAAAACCCATGAATCCAAGAATCATAACCAGAGCTTTTACAGCCAGAGCAAATACCACGTTTTGCACTGCGATATTCCCGGTAACCCTTGCAATACGAATGGATTCCCCAATCGCTTTCACAGAAGAATTCATAAACACCACATCCGCCGCCTCAATTGCCGCATCCGCGCCGCTTCCCATGGCTGCTCCTACATCTGCTCCCGCAAGCACCGGCGCATCGTTAATACCGTCTCCCACAAACATCACCGCACCATGTTTTTTGCGGATTTCCTGCAGTCTGGCAAGCTTCTCCTCCGGAAGCAGTCTGGCGTGTACTTCATCAATTCCTGTCTGGGCGGCAACTGCCTCTGCGCTTGCCTTTGAGTCTCCGGTCAGCATCGCCGTCACAATCCCCCGGCTCTTCATTTCCCCGACAGACTCTTTCGCGTCCTTCTTAATCGTGTCTGCAATCACCAGACAGCCTGCATAGTTTCCATCCACTGCAAGCAATACTTCTGTTCCGTACTGCCTGCTCTGATATCCCTCAAAATCAATTCCATGCGCTTCCATCAAAGCGCGGTTTCCACAAAGTACCTGTCTGCCGGATATCTCGGCCTGTATTCCTTTGCCAGATATCTCTTCTGTCTTTTCCGGATTGTGGAGCGCAAGATTCCTTTCCTTTGCAGCCGTCACAATACTGTTTCCAATGGGATGCGTAGATAAGAGTTCACATTCAGCCGCAATCTTCAACAATTCCTCCGAAGACACCGTCCCGGAAGGAATCACCTGCTGCAGCTTAAACTCTCCCTTCGTTATGGTTCCCGTCTTATCCATCACAACCGCCTTAACATTCTTCAAAGCTTCAATGGCCAGACCACCCTTAAACAAGATTCCCTGCTTAGAGCCGGCTCCAATCCCTGAGAAAAATGCAAGAGGCACACTCAGTACCAGAGCGCAGGGACAACTGATTACCAGAAATGTTATGGCTGTATAAATCCAATGGTTCCAGTCCCCAGTAATCATGGACGGAATTACTGCCGTAAGAACGGCCGCCAGCACCACAATCGGCGTATAAATCCGGGCGAATCTGGTAATAAAACGGTCCATCTTCGGCTTGCTTGCCGCTGCATTCTCTACAGAATCCAAAATCCTCGTAACCATAGATTCACTCAAAGGTCTCGTAACCTTTAATTTCAGCGCACCCTGCTCATTGACGCAGCCGGACAGAATCTCATCGCCAGCCTGAACTGATACAGGAACCGGCTCCCCTGTTACCGGAGAGGTGTCAATCCGACTCTCCCCTTCCACTACAATCCCGTCCAACCCAATCCGGTCTCCCGGACGGATTAAGATGATATCCTCTGCGGCCACGCTCCCGGCAGGAACCACCTCTACCTCTTCTCCACGCACCAGATTCACCACTTCCGGACGCATATCTACTGCATCCATAATCTGAGAACGGCTGCGCTCTACCGCCACATCCTCAAAAAATTCTCCTACCCGGTAGAACAGCATCACACCCACCGCCTCGGCAAAATCCCCGATGGCAAACGCGGCAAGCGTCGCAACACTCATCAGAAAATTCTCATCAAACACCCTGCCGTTTTTCAGATTCTTAAGAGCTGTCAGCACAATCTCCCAACCCAGCAGAAGATAAGCAATTACAAACGTAACCGTACTGTACAGCGAATCCAGACTGCTATTTTCCAGAACTTCACCGGCAATAAATAGTACCGCTCCAAGTCCGATACTCATAAATTCCTTCCGGTGTTCCTGAAAAACGCTCTTCTTCTCCTTTTTCTTCGGCAAAGATTCTTCCCTTGGAACTACCGTAACCTGATGCTCAATGGAACTGCAGATTCTCTGGAACTCCGAAATCAGCGCCTCCTGATTGTCAGCTGCAACCCGAAGCTGTTTGGTCGCATAGGTGATAGTCGCCATCTCAACCTCCGGTAGTTCATTGATTGCTTTCTCCATCTTCGCGGCACAGTTCGCGCATCCTAAATTCTCCAAAATATAGATTCTCTGCTGGGTATGCGCCCCAACCCGGTCAAATTCATGCCCCGTATGCTGTACTGCTTCATGATGATGGTGATGCTCATGACCGCAGCCGCAATCTTCTCCATGGTGGTGATGCTCGTGCTCTCCATGCTCGTGGTGATGGTCGTGGCCGCAGCCGCAATCTTCTCCATGTTCGTGATGTCCATGCTCTCCATGCTCGTGATGATGGTCGTGGCCGCAGCCGCAATCTTCTCCATGTTCGTGATGTCCATGCTCCTCATGCTCATGATAGTGTTCATGGCCGCAGCCGCATTCCTCTCCATGGTGGTGATGCTCATGGCCACACCCGCATCCCTCTCCATGCTCGTGATGATACTCATGCTCACCCTGATTATGGTTATGCTCATGACCGCAGCTGCAAGTTACTTCTATTCTTTTCTCTTCTTCAGACATGATTCATCCCTCCGTTAAATCCACTTCCATACATATGAATAGTTGTTCATATGTTCATATTTAAATTTAATCATATCCATCTATATTTGTCAATATTTTTTTGTAAAATGTATTGACTCTCACGTAACGTCATAGGCTATAGTTAAATCACAAGGGAGGATGAACTATGCGGACTGTAAAAGAAGTAAGTAAACTCACCGGCGTAAGTGTGCGCACACTACATCATTATGATTCTATCGGTTTATTAAAACCCACTGCAGTAACAGAATCCGGCTATCGGTTATATGACGATACCACTCTGACCCGTTTGCAGAATATTTTACTGTTCCGCGAATTGCAGTTTCCACTGAAAGATATCAAAGAAATTCTGGATAATCCGGATTTCGTTCCGGAAGAAGCCCTTGCGCAGCAGATTCATTTATTAGAACTGAAGCGAAAGCGCTTAGACGAATTGATTTCTTTTGCCCTTGAAATTCAGAAGAAAGGAGTAAACAGCATGAACTTTCAAGTTTTTGATAATACTGAAGCCAAACAGTATGCGGCTGAAGTAAAAGAACGATGGGGAAATACTAAAGCTTATGAAGAATATCAGGAAAAAACAGCCGGACAAAGCCCGTCTGCGTCAGAAGAGGCCGCCGCAGAACTTATGCTTAAGTTCTCCGAACTTGGCGCCCTTAAGCATCTTTCGCCCGGAGACAAACAGGTGCAGAATATCATCAAAAAGCTGCAGGAATCTATTACAGAACACTACTATACCTGCACCGATGACATTCTCAAAGGGTTGGGACAAATGTACGTGAATGATGAACGAATGAGGCAGAATATTGATAAAGTCGGCAGTGAAGGCACCGCAGAATTTGCCGCGCAGGCAATTGAAGCTTACTGTACCGGCAAATAGCGGGAAATTATTGAAAAAATGAGGGCAGCCGTATAGGAAGATTTTATCAATCCTATACGGCTGTTTAGCAACACCCATTCAGGATAATCATAGCGCGCTTCGTTATTATTCATAATCCAATGGCAGTAAGTTAAGCCTGAAAAGGCTCTGCCTGTGCGGCTCGGAACTGCAGAGCAGCGGGGCGAAGCTCTCCATCGCCACAAAGTCGGACTTAAAAATTTGTCCTGCCCGTCCGAGGGTTTTGTTAGTTTTCACAGGCAAACCGCCATATAGAACGGCAGATACGTAATTCCTTCTTCATATTTTAAATCTTTAGAATATACAATATATTTGTCTCCAATTTTTACTGGATATTTGCGGATAAAATAATCGAAAGACGCATGTCTTTTATAACCGGAGGATTTAACTTCAATGGGGCATATTTTCTTCTCTTTCACAATCAGAAAATCAATTTCATATTTTTTTTCTCCCTTTCCCTCAGCCGGCTGATACATAAATTCATGGAAATAAAGCTGATATCCGTTGGCCCTCAATATCTGAGCAATCATATTTTCCAGCATTATTCCCTGATTAATCCCCAGCTTATCAAAAATCAGCGCCTTGTACAAGTCTGTACCCATTTCACCGCCGCTTTTCATAATCTGTGACACCAGCAGCCCTGTATCTCCCATATATAATTTAAAATTGCTCCTGTCAGCGTAGGCTTCCAGCGCCACTTCCGGCATCGTCACATGAATGCACTCATTTCCTATCATAGATTCGGCTACAAATCCTACCGCATCCACATAATTCTTATACCTTGCATTCTTCTCCACCAGGGAAAACTTAAAATGAGATTTGTGATTCCCCAATTGTTCCGGAATCGTCTTATAAATAACAGATGCCTTCTCCTTGTTATCTGCATCATATTTCGCCAAATCTTCTTCATAGAGTGAAAGGATATTCCGCTTAATAAAGTCAATTTCCTCATAACTGCGCCCTTCTGCAAAAGCCGCGACTGCCTGCGGCATACCGCCTACGGCCATATAAGTGCGGAACTTCTGCATGATTTTTCTATGAACCGCTTCTCCCATAGGCTTTCTCTTCGCAAATGCCTCGCGTATCGCCGGAACCGTAATCCTGTCGCCATTTGCCCAAAGAAATTCTTCAAAATCCATCGGATACATCTTGAGCTTGTATTCTTCGGACGGAATCAAAATATTTTGAACATTTTTGCGAATTGAAATCAGAGAGCCTGTTTCAATATAATCATATCTCCCATCTGCCACCAGGTATTTAATCGCCTGTCTGGCAATGGGAAACAATTGTACCTCATCGAATATGATTACAGACTTCTTCTTTGGCAATCCCTTACCTTTCAACAGAAACAAATTGCGGAAGAATGAATCCAAATCTCCCAGATTTTCCTCAAAATTCTGCTTTATCTCTTTCGACTCCTTTACAAAATCCAGAATTATATAATCTTCATATTCGTTCTTCGCAAATTCCTCGACAATCGTGCTTTTTCCAATACGCCTTGCCCCCTCAAGCAGAACAGCCGACGTTCCATGGGCAAGTTCTTTCCATCTCTTAAGTTCTCCGTATATTTTCCGCTCATATACCATGGTGCGCCGCTCCTTCTATCCATATAATATGCCTTTACAGTACCATATTATCTCGAATTTCGCAATTGTTATACGCTGATTTTTCACGAATTTTTCAATTGTTAATCTCTATTCTTTCACAAAATATTCAATTCTTGTTTGTCACATTTTCACGAAATATTCAATTCTTTTCTATGTACGGACCGATTACTGTTCTTGTGAGTATCACATTAACACACTGATAACAATTCAGCCGCAGTTTGCAAGCCAGAGCGGGCGGCAGCTAAATTGTTACACACAATAATCAAAAGACGGAAATACAAAGCGAATGGCGGAACTTTTGAAAAATAAGGTGCAAGGGGACTTGCATGAGATTACGACAAGCAGACATTATGATGATAACGACTGGACAGCAATGGATGAAGCAAATGCAGAGATTAAAAACCATGATTTGCCGCCAATAACAAGTCCGCAGATAGACTTGTCCCCATATGACATTGTTTTAATCGGCGGGCCGGTATGGGGGCAAACGCTTGCCACTCCCTTGATGTCATTCTTAAACGAAAGCAATTTTGCTGGAAAAAAAGTATCTGCTTTCTGGACATTTTATGACCATGATGAATTGTACGATAAGACAATGAAATCTATGGTAAAAGACGGGGAGTATCAATCAGGACTTCCCATGCCGAGAAGTTTAGTCGGCAATCGTCCCAAATTGGAAAAGGCAATAGATAACTGGATAACAAACTTGCAATAACATATTGGGCGGATGTTTACGATTTACCGTATATTTCAATTAAAACGGTTTTTAAGGATGAAGAAACGAAAAACAGGCGGTTGAACAAACCAATGAAGTAATGTTAAAAACGTGGCGCTGTCCGCAGGAAGCAATCACGATTTCAGTTGAGTTATGGGATACAGAGAATTTTATAACGGGATAAGAATACCTATGGTTGGTTTTGGGGTTTATCAGATTCCCGAATATGAAGCCGCTAAAAATGCTGTGCTTACAGCATTGAAAGCAGGCTATCGGCTTATTGACACAGCGCAGGGATATATGAACGATGTGATATGTTGTGAACTTTAGATGTAAACATTTCCGGCAAACGCAGTATTTTAGCGGAAATGCGCATCTACTAAAATACAACATATGCGGCTGGCTCATTTGTGGTGAATGGAAACTTGCAGATGTTGTGGTAAAGGCAGAAGGTGATAATCCTTTTATTCGTATATGATTTTGTCAGAAACCTTATGGAAGCATCACGGTGTGGAATGTTTTGCCGCACTCCACCACAATAAACGGAAAACAAACCTGCATATCCATATGATATTTGCGGAGAGGAAGCGGTTAGACCAGCCGGAAGAAAAGACTGCCACCCGCAATATCTTCTATGACGAGCAGGGGCGTCATGTGCGGACAAAGAAGGAGATACTTGACAGTGACGGGAATATCCGCAAAGGCTGTAAAATCATCAAAAAAGGCGA
>CATJPU010000215.1 GCA_949742505.1 uncultured Lachnospiraceae bacterium
CAATAATAACAGAGCAATCACCAGACAGCAACCCACAAATCCTAATTCCTCCCCGACAATTGCGAAAATAAAGTCTGTCTGGGGTTCAAGAATAAAATTTCCGTTTTTTACGGAGGTGGTCGTATTATTATTCAGCCCCTTACCGGTTAGCATACCGGAGCCGATTGCCATGACAGAGTTGTTCTGCTGATAAGCCTCGTCGCTTGCATATTCTTCCGGGTCAAGCCAGGCTAGTATACGCTTCTGCTGGTAATTATCCAGAATCTTCTGGTCTGGCTGTACCACTAAGCCTAAGAAAACGGCCGCCACCGGAACCGTAATAACCAGCACCGTTCCAATAAACCGATAGCTTAAACCTCCCACGTACATCAGCGAACAAAATAGCAGCGCAATGCAGATGGTTGTGGACAGATTCGGTTCTTTATAGATTAACGCCAGCGGAATTAATATCAAAATGACAGCCTTTATAATCGTCTGCCGTTCACTTAAATCCTCTTCGTGCTTCATAATAAACCTTGCAAAGAAAAGAATCAGCAAAATCTTGGAGAACTCGGAAGGTTGAAAATTGGTAAATCCAATATCAATCCATCGTCTTGCCCCGTTGACATATACGCCTACTCCCGGAATCAGCACAATCGCAAGCATGAATATAGATGAAAAATATAGAAGCCAGTAAAAGCCTGCAATCCAGACATAGTCAATCAACGACACAACAACCATAATGCAAATGCCAAGCACTACCCCGACAATCTGCCGGCTCTGATAAAATTCATTGGCGCTTCCTACTACCAGTATACCGATAAAGGATATCGCAAGTACCAGTACAATCAGGCTGAATTTATAATCTTTTAATTTATAAGGCTTTCGAAGTTTAATTAGTTTCAATGTTCTTCTCCTGTTAGCTGAATATGTATGGCTGACCTGGTAATACACACCTGGAAGTCTTCTTTGGTTATTTCCATATACTTAGAGAGTATTCGATAGAGCTCATGACAGATCAGATCGTACTCCTTTGGCTTACAGTGTACCCTGTCAGAGGTCACAAGCGCCTCCAGTCTTTCTTTGGCAATCCGTACTGAAGATCTCTTAATCATTCGGAGAACCTCCTAATTTTTCCGAAACAGATTCGTAAGCCTGCTTAAAAAACTCTGGCCGCGGCTTAAATCAAGAAATGGTATCTCCTCGCCCAGAATCCTGCGGCAGATATTCGAATATGCGTCTCCTGCGAAGGAATCCATACCGATTACGGGGATTCCCTGATTCGTTCCAATCACAATCTGTTCGTCATCCGGAATAATTCCAAGAAGAGGAATCGACAGAATCTCTGTCACGTCGTCTACCGACATCATATCTCCTCTTTTCACCATATCAATCCGAATCCGGTTAATAATCAGCTCCATCTTTTTCAGGTTATTTGATTCTAATAAACCGATTATCCGGTCTGCATCCCGGATTGCTGAAACCTCCGGCGTAGTCACCACAAAAGCCCGGTCAGCGCCGGCGATTGCATTTTGAAATCCTTGCTCGATTCCTGCCGGACAGTCAAGCAGCACATAGTCGTATTCCTCTCTCAATTCCTCTGTCAGCTTCTGCATCTGTCCCGGTGATACGGCAGTTTTGTCCTTTGTCTGGGCCGACGGGAGCAGATACAGATTCTCATACCGTCTGTCCCGGATCAGAGCCTGTTTTAATCTGCATTTCCCTTCTACCACGTCTACCAGATTGTAAACGATGAGATTCTCCAACCCCATCACCACATCCAGATTACGAAGCCCCAGGTCTGTATCAATAATTACGACCTTTTTATCTAACTGTGAAAGTCCCGCTCCGATATTCGCTGTCGTCGTAGTTTTGCCTACGCCGCCTTTTCCTGAAGTAATTACAATAACCTCGCCCATAACAATCCTCCTGCTCTTTTCGTTATCGAATCTGTTTAATCGCTGTGTGCTGACACAGTAACTTTATTTGCAGTTCCGGTAATCAGCTCCGCCGGATCTGTAATTTCGTAATAGTATTCCATAACACCATTTCCGACTTCCGCGGCAAATGTAGAGCTATATCCGTTCGCAATACGGATTGCCATTGCCAGTTCAGGATTATTACTCGGCGCGAATCCCACAAATAATCCATGGTCAGGATGTGATGTACTCTGCTGTGCGGTACCTGTCTTGCCGGATAACTGGATCTCGCTGTTGTTAAGCTTTCCAAACACAGTGTAGTTATTCTCCACAACGCCCCGCATTCCGGCGTGAACCAGATCCCATGTATTCTGTGAAATTCCCTCTACGGTATTCTTTATCTTTGGTTTTTGTTGCATGGTTACTTTCCCGTCAACTGTCTCAATACGGTCTATCAGCGTTAGATCATATACGGTTCCTCTGTTGGCAACCGCTGAGATGTATCTGGCAAGCTGACTGGTTGTGTAATTGTTAGTACCCTGTCCCATTGCAGAACGTACCGAGTCCTCATCGGATATCTGCGGATCTGTCTCCGGCACCTCAATTCCCGAGACGGAATCAAGACCGAATCTTCTCGCGTAATCTGCAAGCTTCTCAAGTCCCCGGCTGCTGGAATAACTTCTCGGAACCGGATTGCCGTTCTCATCAAGAGTCTCTTCTTCTGACGGATTATCCAGACCTAGCCTTAAACCAAGCTCACAAAAGTACACATTGCAGGAATGGGTCAGAGCGCCGATAATCTCCTGCGTACCATGGGAATTCGGATATACCCAGCAGTGGACGTTCGGCTCCACGCTGTCATAGACGCCGTTACAGTTAATATAGGTACCTTCGGATACCACGCCCTCAGTCAGACCGGCGATTGCCGCCAGCGGCTTATAGGTAGAACCGGGGGCGGTCTTTTCCTGTGTCGCATTGTTATAAAAGGGACGCGACGAGGCTGTAACCAGGTGATTATAATACACACTGTCCATCGAATTAGCAAGCCGGTTATTGTCATAACCCGGATAGGATACGCAGGCTAACAGACTTCCATTATTGGGGTCAGTAATGACCACCGAGCCGGTACATGGCTCTAATCCAAGCTGTCCGGGCGTAATATCCAGCGTCTCAATCTTCCCCCGGATAAAATCATAAGCTCCAAGACTCCCGGCATCCAGCGCATTATACTGCCCCTCATCGAGAGGAAGCACGCCCTGCTCATAAAGAATCATAGCGATTTCCCTTCCGGTCACCCGCCCGGCCTTAATCATATACCGGTAAATAAGCTTTGAGAAGGTATTATCATTCTGAAGCCTGTCCTGCACATAGGAAATCATTCCCTGATAAACCTCCGAAGCATCTGAATAGTTCCCCTCTATATACCGCTGAAGTCTCGAAGCGTCGATCCAGTTTTTCGAAATGGCATAATTTAGGTAAGTGTGGATATTAATCGTTTCTTCTTCCCGCCACTGCTTATAGGTAGCGTCGCTTGTATCAATGGCATCCTGCACCAGTACGCCGCCGGCAGTCAGAATATCATTTACAATATAAGACTGATACGCCTGCTGTTCCCGGGGAAGCTCGGTATAAAGAGCCGCATTCGGATCTGTCATAACCCCCTTTAACTGTTCTAATACTTCCTGCTTGTATGCAGTGAATGAGGCAGCCACGCTCTTTTCTGCCTTTCCGGCGCCTTCTTCTGTAAAATGATCCATATCAACCAAATCATTTCCGATAAACTGGTAGTACATGTCCCCGCTTGCCACAATTACGTCGCCTGCATCCTTACTTTCAGAGCGGTCATAATCCAGAACATCCGACATCTTAGCGAGAAGAATTCCCGCAAGTTCCTGCTCCAGAATATTATAAGCCGCCTTCTGTAAGTCGGCGTCAATGGTAAGATATAAATCCTTCCCGGCGCTGGATTTTTTAACAGAGGTAGATTCGATAACCTTTCCCACACTATTCACATAGAGACGAACCTCTCCCTTTTCCCCCTGAAGTTCTCCTTCCATCACCTGTTCTAAGCCAGACTTTCCAACGGTATCCGTTAAGGAATAGCGTTTCTTATCTTTGGCGCTTAAGGCGTCGTATTCCTCCTGGGAAATCTGTCCCGTATAGCCGATGATATTGGCAAAATACTTACTGTCGGTATACCGTCTCATGGAATCCTCTGCGATTTCAACGCCCGGAAGCTCGTCCATCGCCTCCATAATTGCCGCAACGGTTTCTTCACTTACATCCTCTGCAACCGTAACCGGAATGAACTTCTGAAATCGGTTTAAGCCAATCGCATACCGGATGGTTACCAGCTTTAAGACTTCTGCTTTTTCATAATCATTCTCGTCAATTCCATATCCGTAGGTCTCATCCGTACAGAGATAGTGGATGATATCCGCCGCTGTCTGCCGCCGCTGTTCGTCTGTTAATTTATCAATGGTACTTAATCCATAGACGTCGGCAACGAACCGGAGTCTTAAGGTCTCGTCCTCCATCGTAAACGCATATGCTCCGTTATCAATCATAATATTGAAATCATGGATGACCGAATCGCCGTTTTTCTCGACAATCTGAATGATCTTCTGGATCTCCTTATTGAGCTCTTTATTCTTTTCCCTGCTTTCATTGTAATTATCTTCAATCGTCACAGAATAGGCAAGTTCATTATACGCAAGAAGATTCCCGTTCCTGTCGTAAATATTGCCTCTTGTCCCCTGAATGGTACGGGTCTTCTGAATCTGCAGTTTGTAATCATCCAGATACTGCTGTCCTTTTACAATCTGTAGATTAAAAAGTCTTCCTACCAGTACGGCGGACAGAATACAAAATACTGTCATGACCACAAATACTCTTGTCTTGAAATATCCTGCAACGGCGCTTTTAAGCCGTTCCCATATACTATACAAATCTGCTTGCACTCCTTTGTTCTTCCGCTTCTAATCTGCGGTTCACCTGAAGAATCACCTGATACAAAATCAAAGTAATCAAAATCGTATAAACCAGTTCAGGAAGCATTACATGTCCCAAAAAATAAGGAAAGATGAATTTTCCCTGAAGCATAAACAAACACAAATATCCGACAGAGCTGTAAATCAAATCACTGATTCCGATTAATACCAGCGGAAACTTAATATCGTCGTCAAAAAACATTCTGTGGAAGGTACCGTTGAGATATCCGATTACCGTATAAATCAACGTGTAAAATCCCAGTACGCCGCCCCAGAATACGTCGATAAAAAGACCGCTCGCAAAACCTACCGCCATACCGCCCTTCTCTCCCCGCATAAACCCAAAGGAAGCCGTTACAACAATCATAATATTCGGCCGGACGTCTGCAAAAGTCAGTCGGCCAAACACTGTAGACTGGAGAAGAAACGCCGCAACAATGAAAATGAATGTAATAATTTTTCGCTTCACTGGTTACTCTTCCTTTCCTTCTTTGCTTCCGTTCACTAAATCCTGTTTGGTGGACGTAATCACCAGCACTTCCTGCAGATTGCTAAAATCCACAGCCGGCGTAATATAACCGGATCTGGTCAGATTATTCGAATCTACCTCTATCTCACTGATATATCCGATAAAAATCCCCTGAAGAAATTTAGAGCTGATATGGGAAGTCACTACCTGCTCTCCCACATCAATCTTATTATCATTATTCGGAAGCTTTTCAAAACGAATCCGTCCGTCGCTCATAAGCTTCAAATCTCCCCGCACCATACATAAGTCCGATGTGGAAAGCACCATACCGCTGATATTGCTCTCATCGTCGATGACTGCCCGCACCTGCGCGTAAGCAGGACCCACTTCCGTCACAATTCCCGCCAGCCCGCTTCCTGCCAGTACATTCATATCCTCCCTGATTCCGTCGTTGCTTCCCTTATCTATCGTGAAAGAATTAAACCAGTTAGTTCCGTTATTGGCAATTACGTGGGCGCCTACTTTCTCATAATCGGCATAATTCTGATCCAGCTTATAAAGTTCCTGCAGCCGTTCAAGTTCGTACTGTTCCTGACGGAGCCTGGTATTGTCAATCGTGATCTCATCCAATCTGGACTGTAAGGCTTCATTCTCCTTTTTCAGCTCGTCCAGCGTCTTGAAGTTATCCGTCAAGTCCCCCATCCATCTGCCGATGGAACTGATTCCGTTCTGCATAGGCACTACCGTATAACTGCCAATGAGACGCAGCGGTCCCCTGCCCGAAAACTTTTCCACTCCCAGAAGTATTCCGCATATAACAATCAGAATCAATAGTATATATTTACTTGGAATTCTGTTCTGATTTTCAATCTTCATCTTATCTCATCCACCTATAATTTTCCTCAAGCATCGAATAAGCGAGCTTTTTAAGCTCCTTCGATTCTATAATCATCTTCAATCCTGTAACCGCGCAAATATCCGGATCTATGGCTGTATGGACCCGGATTCCCGTCATTTCCTCTAGATATAATTCAAGACCCGGAAGATTGGCGACACCGCCTGTTAAGAAGATTCCGTTCCTTCGCACCGCCTTACGAATCTCCGACGGCGTGCGGTCCATTAAGGACTGAATTGCGTCCACGCACTGCTCCAAAGGCTCCTTAATCGCCGCGCGCACCAGATTAATTGAAATTTCTCTGCGCTGCGGTACGCCGGTAATCAAATCCCTGCCGGAAACAGTTAATACGGCATTGTTATCCTCGCTGAATACGCCGAACCGTTTGCGTAAGACTTCCGAAGTCAGACGCCCAATCAGAAAATCATGGTTATACCTGACAAGCTGCGCAACATGCTGGTCGAAGATCGCTCCCCCCAGCTTCAGCAGACGGTTGAGCACAAGTCCGCCTCCGGCAATGATGGAGAGTTCTGTAGTCTCTCCGCCAAAATTCACAATAAACAGACCTTTGGTATTCTGAGCGTCTAAATTCATTCCGATGGCGTCCGCAATCCCGCGTTCTACGATATTCACTTCCTTTGCTCTGGCCGTAGAATGAATTACCAGATCGAAGAACGCCTTCTTCTCAACTTCCGTCACATCCGTCGGCACTGCAATGACATATTCGGAACCCCTTGCAAAATGGCGTTCCTTCTTGAGAAGGTTCTGCAGCAGATACTGCATATCGTTGAACCTTGAGATAACGCCTTCCTTCATCGGGAATACCACCTGAATATTGGGCGGAGTCTTCTCATACATCTCGTAAGCCTGATCTCCCACCGCAAAAATCTCACGGTCATCTGCAATCGCAATCGCGGTCTTTTCTTTCCATATCGTATCCAATTTTTTATCGTAAACCTTAATCTCATAAGAACCAAGGTCCAGGCCATATATATTTCTTGCCATCGCTATTGTCCTTTCATGTAAGCAGTCCCTGTTCCGAAAAACTGATATAACAATTATTGCCAATTACTATATGATCTAACAGCTCAATTCCAATTAAATCTCCCGCCTGTCTAATCCGCTCGGTAATCAGCCTGTCCTCCCTGCTGGGATTCGGATCGCCGCTTGGATGATTATGCAGGATAATAATGGAAACTGCATTTTTCTGTAGCGCTTCTATGAATAATTCCCGCGGCGTAATCAGGGATGCATTTACCGTACCTTTCGATATATCGGATTCGCCGATTAACCGGGATTTGGTATTCAGCATCAGAAGCTTCATCACTTCCTGCCGTTCATGCCGCATATCTTCCATATAATACTTCGCGATGGAAGCCGGGCATGTAAACTGCAGCATCTCGCAGGCCCTTGCCTTCGCCAGCCGCTTGGCCAGCTCAGAGACGCAGACCAGCTGAATTGCCTTAACCCGTCCGATTCCCTTCATCTTCTTAAGCCTCTCAACCGTAAAATGATGGATTCCTAAGAGTCCGTCCTCTCCGGCATAGTAGAGAATCCGTCTGGCAAGGTCGAGAGCGTTCTCCCCATGGCTTCCGGTACGGAGAAGCGCTGCAAGAAGCTCTGCGTCGGTAAGGCTCGCTGCGCCTAAGCGCTCGCACTTCTCATAGGGGCGCTCCGATTCTGACAATGTTTTCATGGTGTTCGTAAGACTCATATCTTTTGTAGATTCTTATGATGCCCCCAAAGACATAGAAATTACATGAAGCGATATATAATAATTGCAAGAACAACACCAATGATACTTGATATTGTAATCTTAATCGTAAGACCAAAGGTAATTACCAGCAATCCCAGATTCAGTACAATTGGTTTCTCCAGGCCGAATGTCTGTCCATAATTCAGCCAGTTTAAGGCGGCTACTCCTTCGGTAAGCATCCCGATAAAACCGCCAAGAACCAGCCCTGCCAGAACAAGCAGAAACAAAGCCCAGGAATTTTTGCTTCCTGCTCCCTTCATATGTACTCCTCCTCATATCCCAATTCATTCTAAAAACTCTGTATATTTTAACACATTTGGAAAAATGTGTATAGACTTATCCAATTAAAAATTTCTTAATATGTCACCACCCCTGTCGAATGGACGGTATCTTTTGACGATTGCTTCCGCTGTTTTGATTCCGTCCATGGCCGCGGAGGTAATCCCTCCCGCATAGCCGGCTCCTTCGCCGCAGGGGTAGATCCCGGGTATGCTGCCCTGCATCTTTCCGTCCCGCAGTAACCTTACCGGAGACGAGGTGCGGCTCTCCACTCCGGACAATACCGTGTCTTTTCCGGCAAACCTTGGAATCTTCCTGTCAAAGGCTTCGATTCCCATCCGAATGCTGTCAGAAAGCTCCTTCGGGAAAATCTCTCTGACATTGGACAGCACATAATCCCCCTTAACAGATGGATGAACCGTTCCCAGTCCGGTCGTTCTCCTGCCCTCGCAGAAATCTTCAAATAACTGAACCGGAATCTTTCCATTTCCTAAAAGCCATGCTCTGCGCTCTAACATTCGCTGGAAAGCAATCCCTGCAAGAGGTCCCCCACCCGGATAATCCTCTGGCCGTACCGTTACGATTACGGCGCTGTTGGCGTTCTTACCCGCCCGGTCATGATAGCTCATACCGTTGATAGCCAGATGTCCTTCCTCGGAAGACGCGTTGACCACATAGCCGCCGGGACACATGCAGAAAGTGTAGACGCTTCTTTTGCCGGCCAAATTCTCTGTGAATTTATAAGAAGCCGCCGGCAGATTGTGATTTCTCTGCCGGCCATACTGAGCGAAATCAATCCTTTCCTGGGGGTGTTCTACCCGCACGCCCACAGCAAATGCCTTCGTTTCCATGCGAAGTCCCTGACGGTTAAGCATATGGAAGGTATCTCTGGCGCTGTGGCCAAGAGCCAGTACCGCCGTCTGGGTATCCAGAAATTCCTCTTCGCCGGTCTTCGCATTTCGGACAGTCAGGCCCTGAAGACCTTCTTCCCGAACCGTCAAATCTGTTACTTTACAGTGAAACCGTATTTCGCCGCCCAGTCTCAGAATCTCAAGCCGTATGCTTTTTACCACGTCCATCAGGATATCCGTACCGATATGAGGCTTGCTGACATATAAAATATCCTCCGGCGCTCCATGTTCCACAAAAGTTTCCAACACCTTATGATTTCTGCCTGCCGCATCCTTAACCAGCGTGTTCAACTTCCCGTCGGAAAAGGTTCCGGCGCCGCCTTCCCCGAACTGTACGTTAGAATCTGGTTTCAGTATCCCTGTTTTCCAGAAATTCTCCACATCCTGCTTACGCGCTTCCACCTCGCTTCCCCGCTCTAAAAGTACCGGGCGGTAGCCCAGCCTTGCAAGCATCAGTCCGCAGAACATCCCTGCAGGCCCGCATCCCACCACGACGGGACGGGTCCCCATCGGCTCATCCCCGCAGGAAGGATACTGATAGGGCCTGTAATCCGATTCTAATACGTCTTTACTTTTATTCTTGCGCAAAATACGTCCTTCTCCGGAAACCTTCACATCAACTGTGTAAATGTAGTATAACTCAGGTTTCTTTCTCGCGTCTAAAGACTGTCTGCGAATCTGATAAGACTGAAGTTCCCCCTCCCGGATACGAAGCGTCCGGCAAATCTTCTCCCGAAGCTCCGCCTCGGTATGTTCAATTTTTAATTTCACCTGCCTGATTCTTATCATATTTTCTCCTTATCTGGCTTTCTGGGCGTCTGGATTTTATCTCAGGGACGCCGTAAGCTGATACCTTCCTGCACAAAACATTATAAGGCGTTTTTAACGGCCGCGTGTCTCCCTGCCCTGATTCCGGAGCCCCATGCAAAATGCAGATTATACCCGCCGCAGATTCCGTCCACATCCAGAAGCTCGCCGGTAAGATACAACCCCTTTACCAGCTTCGATTCCATTGTACAGGGACAAACCTCGTCCGTCCTCACTCCGCCTGCGCAGACCTGCGCGTCAGAAAAGGGCTTCGTATCTGACACCGGAACAAGAAAACGCTTGCAGACAGCCGCTAGCTTCCCCAGTTGTTTCCCAGAAAGCTTTTCCCCCCATATCTGCCGCTCAATCCCTGCTTCCGACAGAAGAACCGGAATCAGTTTCGAGGGAAATATGGTATTCAGAAGTTTTTCGGCGGCACATCGTTTCCAAAGACGCTGCCTGCGCAAAAGCTCCTCCATCAAATCCTCTGTTGTCAAGAAAGGAGCAAAATCAATTTCTGCCATAACCCGCTGTTTCCGGTTCAGCGCTTTAGCGGCATACCGGCTAACCTGAAAAACCGGGATTCCTGAGATTCCGTAATCTGTAAGCTGCAGCTCTCCTGTATCCTTAGCCGTTATCTGCCCATCCACATATAGCGAAACCTGGGCCGTAATTCGGATACCGGCAAGCCTTTTCAAACACTTTTTATCAGAAATCAACTGTACCAGCGCCGGTACAACTGGAGACAGATGATGTCCCAGGCCTTCCGCCAGCGCATATCCGCTCCCGTCGCTGCCCGCAATCCGCGAAGCCTTGCTTCCGGCTGCAAGAATTACTTTATCCGCCCGGTACAACGATGGTTCTCCCGCGCAAAAAATAAGAAATCCCTTTTTCCCTTTGCGTATTTCCTCCACATGACAATTCTTCCTGACATCTGCTCCGAGCCTGTGAAGTTCCATGACAAGCGCATCCCGCACCGTCGAAGCCTGATCGCTTAGGGGATACACATAATCCCCCCGGTATTTGATGAAAATCCCGACAGAAGCAAAGAAGTCCATGGCTTCAGACACTCCGAAGCCATCCAGAAATTCCTGGATAAATTCGGAATCATCCCCCCGGTAATTCTCAGAACCCATATTCAGATTCGTCAAATTACAGCGTCCGTTCCCGGTAGAAAGAATCTTCTTCCCCAGACTGTCATTCTGCTCAAACACAGCCACCGAAGCCCCGTTCCTCACCGCCGTAATTCCCGCCGCCAGCCCCGAAGCCCCGCCTCCAATAATGGCAATTCTCGTCATCCATCCGCTCCTTTTTATGAAATCAACTTAATCTAAATCACAAACTTTATTGTTACAAATTGTCTAAAAACATTCCCAATTCATGTCCTTCCGTTATTCAAAAAATCACCTTTTCTGCCAAACTATCTCCCAGTTCAGACGCCGGCCATTCAATCCACGTCCTCCTAACCAAGTCTGAACTACACCTCCACTATCCCTGCCCGCACCAGATATTCTAAGGACATGAGAATCCCCAGCTTTGCATGAGGCCAGGTCAGTCCTCCCTGGAAATATACCGCAAAGGGCGGTTTCATCGGGCCGTCTGCACTCAGTTCAATGGAAGACCCCTGTACAAAAGCCCCTGCCGCCATAATCACGTCGCTGTCATAACCGGGCATTGCCCATGGTTCGGGCGTTACATAGGAGTCTACCGGCGCCGCCGCCTGAATCCCCCGGCAAAATGCAATCACGGCTTCCGGTTTGCCAAATTCTACCGCCTGAATAATATCATGACGGCTTTCCAAGCTGTCAGGCACTACCGGATATCCCAATTCTTCATAGATATTTGCGGCAAATATTGCGCCTTTCAGCGCGCTTGCCGTTACCACCGGCGCCAGAAAAAGTCCCTGATAAAAGGACTGCATCACGCCGAGAGAAGCGCCCACTTCCCTTCCAAGTCCCGGCGAAGTCAGTCGGTAGCCGCAATTTTCAATTAGCTCTTCCCTTCCGGCGATATAGCCTCCGATAGGAGCCAGTCCGCCTCCGGGATTTTTAATCAGAGAACCAACTACCAAATCAGCGCCTGCATCGCTGGGTTCTATAGTCTCTACAAATTCTCCGTAACAGTTGTCCACCATACAGATGACTTCCGGTTTGATTTTCTTTACAAATGCAATTGCCTCCCCAATCTGGGCCGTCGAAAAACTAGGTCTGGTCTGATACCCCTTTGAACGCTGAATGGTGACCAACTTAGTCCGCTCTGTAATAGCATGCCGGATATTCCCAAAGTCAAAACTGCCGTCCTCCAGCAAATCTACCTGGGAATAGGTAATACCGTATTCCACAAGAGACCCTTTGGAAGGACGGATTCCGATTACTTCCTCAAGCGTATCGTAAGGTTTGCCGGCAATTGATACCAGCTCGTCTCCCGGTCGCAGATTTGCCGACAACGCAAGGGATAAGGCGTGGGTTCCGCAGGTAATCTGCGGACGCACCAGCGCCGCTTCTGTGTGAAATACATCCGCATACACCTTCTCTAATGTATCGCGTCCCAAATCATCATAACCGTAGCCGCTTGCATAGTGGAAACAGGCCTCGTTCACCCGGTTTTTCTGCATAGCGGCTATTACCTTCAACTGGTTCAGTTCGGCAATCCCGTCAATGCTCCGAAACCGTTCTCTCAACCGTTCCTCCGTCCTTCTTCCAACGTTTAACACAGAAGGACGAATTCCCATCTGTTGATACATTTCTGCTAGTTCTGGCATATTATCTATATTCTCCTTCATTCATTGCAACTCTGATTTTAGTTTTTAATTCTTCTGTTCTTGATACCATTTCCGGATTCAAAGCAGGTATTTCCCTTACCACATCCGCAGCCTCCCGAAGCTTTCCCATATCATAGAGAAGTGCCGCCCGGTTCAAATCGAACAACGCCCGCTCGCCTTTCGTCTTCGCAAGAGACCCAAGTCTCATAAGTTCCTGATAAGTCTTCTCCGTATCCTTGCTGTAGGAATAGAGTTCCAGCAGCGGATTTAATTTCTTAATAAATCTGGAGCCAAATAATTTTCTCAACATATACTTCTCCCCTTATTCTTCAATAGCAAACGTGTGTTTTTGGCACGTCTGCCTTCCACGTTTTGATATCCTCAAGCAAATGAAATCTGTGCTTTCATTGCGTTTACGATAGCTTCCTCATCATAATTCAACTGATTTTTCTCAATCCACAGGACTTGTTTTTCTCTCTTAAACCAGGTAATCTGCCGCTTGGCAAAGTGTCTGGTATCCCGCTTAATCTGATATACAGCCATCTCAAGCGTAATCTCCCCCTCCAGATAAGCAAAAAGTTCCTTATAGCCAAGTCCCTGCATGGACACCATGTTTCTGGTACACCCCCGCATTTTCAGAGCTTTTACCTCCTGTAAAAGCCCCTCTTCCATCATCTGGTCCACCCGGTTATTAATCCGTTCGTAGAGTCTGCTTCTGCTATCATTTAAGACAAAATACCGAAATTCGTAGGGTGATTTTCTGGCCCGTTCCCGCTCGTTGTGTGCGGAAATGCATTTTCCGGTCAGATGATGGTATTCCAGCGCCCGAATCACCCGCTTCACATTATTGGCATGAATCTCGTCAGCCGCTTTCGCGTCTACTGTCCGGAGCCTGTCGTGAAGTAGCCGCGGGCCATAAGCCCTTGCATATTCCTCAAGTTCCTTCCGGTATTCCGGTTCTCCCTTATTTTCGGTAAAGTCAATATCATAAAGCACCGCCTGAATATAGAAACCAGTACCTCCAACCAGTATGGGAATGTGTCCGTTGGCATAAATCTGCTTCATAGCCTCTTTCGCCATCTGCTGAAAGCGAACCACATGAAACTCTTCTTCCGGTTCCAGCACATCAATCAGATAATGAGGAACTCCTTCCATCTCTTCCGGAGAAATCTTGGCTGAACCAATATCCATATGCTTATAAACCTGCATGGAATCCGCCGAAATAATCTCTCCGCCGATTTCCTTCGCAAGGCGAATCGAAGCTTTCGTTTTTCCGACAGCCGTAGGGCCGGTCAGTACAATTAATGGCTGCTTCATGTGAGACTCTCCTTTACACCGTTACACAATTCGCTTAAACTTCTTTTCCAGTTCCCGTTTTGTCATTGAGATAATCGTCGGTCTGCCATGAGGACAGTGATAGGGATTCTCAAGGCCGAGAAGCTCTTCAATCAGAGCGTCCGCCTCTGCCGCGCTAAGCCGCATATTTCCCTTTACCGCCGCTTTGCAGGACATGGAAGCAATCTTTTCATCAATAACGTCCGGTGTCAGTCCAGTATAAATCTCATCAGACAAACTGTCAATCATCTCCATAAGAAGTTCTTTCTTTGCAACGTCAAACAAATTATCCGGAACCGCGCAAACTGCATAAGCCCCCGGTCCAAAGCTCTCCATCTCAAATCCAATTCTATGAAAAGAATCCATATGGGTACGCAGAAGTTCCTCTTCCTTCATGGATAATTCCAGAATAACCGGCGGACTGATATTCTGAGACGTATACTCTCTGGTTTTCATTCCTTTTAAGGTCTTCTCGTACAGAATCCGTTCATGGGCGGCATGCTGATCAATAATATACAGATTTTCCCGAAATTCTACCAGCCAGTAGGTGTCAAATAACTGGCCGATAATCCTATGCTCTTTTACCGACTTCTTATCCAGCAGACGTTCCTCAAATAAATCAAGCTGTTTTGCCAGATAAGGAACGGCGTCTTCCTTTATTTTACCGGCATGAGCCGTTTCGTTAGACTGCCGTTTGGTTTGTCCGGCCTGCCAGGCCGTCTGTGCTGTTTCTCTGGTTTGCAAGATAGCTGGTGCCGCTTCTCCGGTTTGAGAAGGGGGCTGCGATAGTTTTTCATCCTGCTGCTGGCGCTGAGCTTCCGAAAGCCGTTTTGTATGATAAGCGGTAACCCTCTCCCGCATCTTTTCCATATAATAATCCAAATCCTTTTTACCGACTGCGCTCTGTTTTTTGTCGGAAAACGGCGGTTTTTCGGGATTTTCCGGGAAAACCGATTTTTTTTCTGATTCATTTTCTATACAGATCATACTCTGTTTATTGCAGAGCGGATTCTGTCGTTGATTTTTATCATTCCAGAGCGTGCTCTGTTTATTTGCTGTTTTTTGCCTGTTTTCGCCTCTGTCTGCGGTTATTTCTGTCGCTTTCGGAGGATCCGGAACTTCTATCTTCGGAATCAGTTCTTCTTCATGCAAACTTTTCTGTAAAGCCTGAACAATAAAATTATAGACCTCCTGCTGGTTTCCAAAACGCACTTCCATCTTAGTCGGATGAACATTCACATCCAGAAGATCTCCCTCTACGCTCAGATGCAGAACGGTAAAAGGATATTTATGCTGCATGGTAAAATCCTTATAAGCATCCTCGATTGCCTTCGAGATGATATTGCTCTTGATGTATCTTCCATTTATAAAATAATTCTCGAAGTTACGATTTCCTCTGGACACAATCGGTTCCCCGATATACCCCTTTACAGACAGACTTTCACCGGATAATTCTACTGGAAGAAGGTGGGAAGCAATATCCCGTCCATAGATATGATAGATGATATCCTGAAGATTTCCATTGCCGGAAGTATGTAGTTTCGACTGGCCGTTTACCGTAAACCGGAAGGATATCTCAGGGTGGGAAAGGGCGATTCTGGTAACCAAATCCGCCACATGGCCTGCCTCGGTTACAGCGGTCTTTAAGAACTTTCTTCTTGCCGGCGTATTATAAAATAACTGGCGAATCAGGAACGTGGTTCCCTTCGGCGCACCGGTTTCGTCCAAAGATACTTCTCTTCCGCCCTCTATCCGGTAAGTAACGCCGTAAGGCGCCTCCGCCGTCTTTGTAATCAGCTCCACCTGGGACACCGCGGCAATGCTGGATAATGCTTCGCCGCGAAAGCCCAGGGATTGAATCCCTGTCAAATCCTCCGCCGTACGGATTTTGCTGGTAGAATGACGTAGGAACGCATTTCCGACGTCCTCTTTTTCAATCCCGCATCCATTGTCCGTAATACGGATAAATGAAATCCCGCCCTCTTTTATCTCGATTGTCACCGCTGTCGCACCGGCGTCGATTGCATTCTCCGCCAGTTCTTTTACAATGGACGCAGGACGTTCAATCACTTCTCCCGCAGCAATTTTATCAATTGTAATCTGGTCGAGTACCTGTATTTTTCCCATCGTATTTACCACCTGTTTTTCAGCTTATTTTGAAACTGATAGAGTGTATTCAGCGCGTCAACCGGCGTCAGATGACTGATATCCAATTCCTTTAATTCTTTGATAATGTCGTCGTCCTTCACCGTATCAAAGAGTGAAATCTGCGCCAAATCCACTTCGTCTAACTTCTTCGCCTTTATCTTCGGCTCCTGACTGCCTCTAACGGCAATATCCTTAATCCGGGATGTAATATCCGCATGAAGAAGCTCCTCCACAATCTCTTTCGCCCGCGTAATCACTGTATCCGGCACGCCCGCAAGTCTGGCCACCTGAATGCCGTAGCTCTTATCCGCGCCGCCCTTTACAATCTTTCTTAAAAATACGATATCGTCGCCTTTTTCCTTCACTGCGATACAGTAATTATTTACATTGTCGATCTTTCCCTCTAACTCGGTCAGCTCATGATAGTGTGTCGCGAATAATGTTTTGGCCCCGAGAAGCTTGCTGTTACTGATGTGTTCCACTACCGCCCAGGCGATAGACAATCCGTCAAAGGTGCTGGTTCCCCGGCCGATTTCATCCAGAATTAAGAGACTTTTCCGGGTAGCGTTTCTTAGAATATTCGCCACTTCATTCATCTCAACCATAAAGGTACTCTGTCCGGAAGCCAGATCATCCGAAGCTCCCACCCGGGTGAAAATCCGGTCCACAATTCCGATTTCCGCCTGAGATGCGGGCACAAAGGAGCCAATTTGCGCCATCAGAACGATGAGCGCTGTCTGCCGCATATAGGTTGATTTCCCGGCCATATTCGGCCCGGTAATAATCGAGATACGGTTCTTTTTATCGTCCAAATATGTATCATTTGAAATAAACATATCATTAGGAATCATTTTCTCCACCACCGGATGACGGCCCTCCCGGATATCGATCAGACCTTTTTCATTCATCTTCGGCCGGGTATAATTATTTCGTTCCGCCACCAGCGCCAGAGAGGCAAATACATCAATTTGCGCAATCGCCTGCGCCGTCTGCTGGATACGTCCGGTCTGGCTTCCAATTCTGTCCCTTACCTCGCAGTATAAATCGTATTCCAGAGCATACAGCTTATCTTCCGCTCCCAGAATCGTGTCCTCCAACTCCTTCAGCCTTGGGGTAATATACCGCTCAGCATTTGCCATGGTCTGCTTCCGAACATAATAATCCGGCACCATATCCTTAAATGAATTCGTAACCTCCAGATAATATCCGAATACCTTATTATAACGAATCCGAAGCTTCTTAATCCCGGTTTTCTCCCGCTCCTCGCTCTCAAGTTCGGCCAGCCAGTTCTTTCCTTCTGTCTTGGCGGCTTTCAGTCTGTCTACCTCTTCACTGTAGCCTTCCCGGATAATTCCGCCTTCTTTCATGGCAAGAGGCGGCTCTTCGCAGATCGCCTGATTAATCAGGCCGCACAAGTCCTCCAGAGTATCCAGCTTGCTGCAAATATCCTGCAAAAGCGGGCTGTTCATACTCTGCAACAGGTATTTTACCGAAGGGAGCATTTCCATAGAGCTTTTTAACGCAATCAAATCCCTTGGATTGGCGGACTGATAAGAAATCCGTCCAACCAGCCGCTCCAGATCATAAATCGGAGACAGATATTCTCTTAGCTCTTCTCTTGTTATTGCGGCGTCTTTCAATTCTCCAACCGTCTCCAGCCGACTCTCAATCATTCTTTTATCAATCAGCGGCTGTTCGATATACTTACGGAGGAGCCTTGCACCCATGGCAGTCTTCGTCTTATCCAATACCCAGAGAAGAGAACCTCTCTTCTGCTTCTCCCTCAGCGTCTCGCTAAGCTCCAGATTCCGTCTGGTAGAACTGTCAAGAACCATGTATTTCCCCATTGCATACCGGGTAAGTTTCCGCATGTGACTCAAAGAAATCTTCTGGGTTTCTTTCAGATATTGCAGAAGCGCTCCTGCGCCGATAATTCCGCATTCACACTCTTTTAACCCCAAAGCATCCAGAGAATTTACTTCAAAATGCTCCCGTAATGCGCGCTCGCATAAAGCGTCGTCATAATACCAGGCATCCAGCGCATAGACGGTAATTCCAAGCCCTTCTTTCAGATTATCAAAATCAATTCCGCTCATATAAAAAGCTTCATTACAGATAATCTCAGAAGGCATAAATTTGTAAATCTCATCAAATAATTTATCGCTGCTAGTTACCTCCGATACCAGATATTCTCCGGTGGTAACATCTGCTACAGACAATCCGTAGCGGTCAGCGATATAGGCGATACACATAATATAATTATTCTTCGATTCGTCTAAGTTCTGGGTATTCAAATTCGTTCCCGGCGTCACAATACGGACCACTTCACGCCTGACTAGGCCCTTCGCTGTAGCCGGATTCTCTACCTGTTCACAGATTGCCACCTTGTATCCCTTAGAAACCAGGCGGTTCAGATACGTGTCAACCGCATGGTAGGGAACGCCGCACATGGGAGCCCTTTCCTCAAGTCCGCAGCTCTTCTTCGTCAGAGTGATCTCAAGCGCTTTCGAGGCGGTAATCGCATCCTCGAAAAACATCTCATAAAAATCACCCAGCCGGTAAAATAAAATGCAGTCCTTATACTCTTCTTTCGTTTCTAAATATTTCTGCATCATTGGTGTTAATTCTGCCACGTTTTTTTCTCCTCTTCTATCTATCTTTTAACATACATCATTCGTACAACAAATAATAAGTATCCGACCATATCACTTGCCTGATACTTATTATTCGCTGTACCAGTATAACACTTTTTACGCCTTCCATAAAGAAAAAATCTGCGTTATTTCTACGTTTTTTCTACGGCGTTATAGTTCGAACGCTGCCTGCGCCGGTCTGCAAACTGCGGCGTACGAAGCAACTAAACGCCTTTCACATTAAAACTTATATCCTTTATTTCTGTAGAACTGAATCATATCATCCGCTTCATTCGGTGTTACCATCTGCTGTACCGAATTTCGATACGCATCTTCCAAGTCTGTACAATGAAGAACTCTTTCTAAAGAACGTGATATTCCGGCTTCATTTCACCAAACAGATAATATCCCATATAGCCGCTTAGACAAATTCCCAGCGCGCTTAATCCGGAAAAAATAAGCATAAAAGGAACGCAGATCTGACCAAATAACTGAAACGGCATCTCACTGTAATCCCACACCCCATAGTGGAGCCATTTATTTACAATAATTCCTGTGATAAATTCCATGGAAGTTACAAATACCATGCACCTTAACACCTGTATCCACAAGGGGTCCTGCCAGTTTAAGCTCTTTCCCTGCACAAAGAAAAATACAAAGCAGACACCGCCCAGCACAAACATGGACCAGTGGGAAAATCCCCGGAATAACACTTCAAAACTATAATAAAGGGCGCCGCCGGTCGCCCAGAAAAATAAATATTCACCAAATTTTTTCATCATAAAAACGTCCTCGCTATATTTCTTACTACATAGTGTGGACGTTCTTTCAAAAATTATGGGTGGAAATATTTAAAAATTAATATAATGCCTCTCCTTTTTATTTTTCCTTTATAAGCCTGATAAAACCGGCGCGTTCGTTACTATTCTGCTCATGTTCAACAATAATACGTCCTACATTCCAGTAGGCAGACAGAAGTTCTGTATTGATGTGTGCAGCAACTCTTTTAAGATATTTCCTGAACACCAAGGTAATAGAAGCCTTTACATTCATTTAGCTTTACATTTACAATCTGGCCTATCAGGCTCTCGTCTCCGGGGAAATGAACCAGTAGATTGTTGCTAAGTCTCCCGGTTACTAAGGCGTCGTCGTGGCTGTTTACGGATTCTACCAGAACGGGCATGACATTTCCTGTATGTACTGCGCAGACTTCAGCCGAAATGTTCTGGACTTCCGCAAGCAGTCTGTCAAACCGGTTCTTTACGACGTATGCCGGCACCTGGTCTTCCATTGCGGCTGCGGGCGTGCCTGTCCGCCTGGAATAGATAAAGGTGAACGCGCTGTCGTACCGTACTTTGCGTACTACATCCAGCGTCTCTTCAAAGTCTTCTTCTGTCTCTCCCGGAAATCCTACGATAATATCTGTTGTAAGGGAAATATCCGGCACCGCTTCCCGAAGTTTTCTTACCAGTTCCAGATACTGTTCTTTCGTATACCGCCGGTTCATCTTTTTCAAAATGGCGGTGCTTCCGGACTGTACCGGGAGATGAAGATGCCTGCATATCTTCCGGGAATGCTTCATCACTTCAATCAGCTCGTCGGATAAATCCTTCGGGTGGGAAGTCATAAAACGGATTCGTTCAATTCCCTCAATCTCTTCGATTTGCCGAAGCAGACCGGCAAAGGTGCAGGGTTCATCCAGCGTCTTGCCATAGGAATTTACATTCTGGCCAAGCAGCATCACCTCAACCACACCGTCCTTTGCCAACTGCCGTATTTCCCCCAAGACAGCCTCCGGCTTACGGCTCCGCTCTCTTCCTCGTACATAGGGCACGATACAGTAACTGCAGAAATTGTTGCAACCAAACATCACATTTACACCGGATTTGAAGGGGAATTTCCGTTCGCCGGGAAGATTCTCTACAATCTTATCCGTATCTTTCCAGATATCAATCACCATCCGGTCCGATTCTAAACAGGTAAATAAAAGTTCCGCAAATTTAAAAATGTTGTGTGTTCCAAAAATTAAATCCACAATCCGGTAACTCTTCTTAATCTTCTCCACAACCTCCGGCTCCTGCATCATACAGCCGCACAGAGCAATCTTCATATGGGGCCTTTTCCTTTTTACAGGCGTTAACTGGCCTAGATGTCCGTATACCCGCATATTTGCATTTTCCCTAACGGTACAGGTGTTGAAAATGACAAAATCAGCCTCCTGCTCCTTCTCTGTCTCCACAAAACCAGTTTTTGCCAGAATCCCGGCAAGCTTTTCAGAATCCCTGGCGTTCATCTGACAGCCAAAAGTTGTTACGCAGGATTTGGGTAAGCGGCCATGCTTTTCATCAAAATCCTTTACCCATTCCCGGCATTCTGCAATAAAATAGTATTGGCGGGCAGCCTCTTCCATTGGGGGGGCCTGGTTTATATCAATTTTATCTAAATCCATTTCATTGTACATTTCTCCTGCATTTCTCCCTTACCTGTCATATAATTAGAATTCATCAAATAAACTGATTCGCATTGGAATCATATTCATAATCAATACTCTTTAACTTCTCCGTCAACGACTGTCTGTCTATGCCCATATCCTCACAAAATGCATCCAGCGACGAATAATAATCCCTGAGCTTCGTATTTACCACACTCAAAAGCAGCA
This sequence comes from uncultured Lachnospiraceae bacterium, assembly GCA_949742505.1. Classification (GTDB taxonomy): domain Bacteria; phylum Bacillota; class Clostridia; order Lachnospirales; family Lachnospiraceae; genus Claveliimonas. The sequence goes on from CATJPU010000215.1 coordinate 21,542, forward strand.
TAGGGTCTTTTGGAAGTTCCTGCATCTCAATTCCCTCTCTTCTTTCCGTATTTTTTACCAAGATCCGTAATCGTTCCGTCCGCCTCCTGAATCGAAATATGATCAAGTTGTGCCGATAGATTTCGCTTTACAGAATCAATATATTCCTTCCGCAATATCTGCTGTTCCTTCCGCTCATCATCGCTTAATCCCTCCGCTTTGGACTTGCGGTACAGTTCATTAATCCTTGCAATCTTCTTTTCATCCATTTTACCGGTTCCTTTCCAAATCAATCGCCTTTTATCTTACACTAAATCCGGCCCTTACACAACCAAAATCCAGGATTTTTAAATCTTAACCGGGCGCACTGTTACATCTTAACTGCTATAATTCTCAAGGAATCCATATAATTCTTCTATATCTTCGATATACTTCCCATTCTTCACTTCATTCTGAACCGTCTCAGGAAGAGTTTCCACATCGATACTTGTGTATTCATAAATGGTTTCTTTATCGCTTAAATAAACAACCACGTATCCATTCTTTTCCAGAAGGTAATAACAGTAATTTTTCATTGCCTCGCCCTCTGCGGCGACGCTTTCTTCCTGTTTTTGTACTTTTACGCTCTGGGCTCTTTCTTCTTTTATCCGCTCTTCCACTGCATGATAGCTGATTTGATATGCTCCTGACACTAACATCAAAACAGCCAGTCCTACTATTACAAAACCGATACTATACTTCTTATCATTCATAAAGGCAACTCCTTTTTCGTATAGTATCGGTCTGAAATTTATAAATTATTCAATAGACAGCGAAGAATCCGCTTATCTCTGGCTATTTAACAGATGGAACTTCTTTAGAATTCTTACAATACTTCTGCCCTTCGGAACCATAATCAGTTCCCGTTCTGTCACGCCGCCTAACAAAATCAGACTGACAAAATAAGTGATTATCGCAGTAAGAAGCGCGGCAACCGCAGCAAACTGCGGTATAGAAAATAATTCAAAGAACAGGCGTACCAACATAGAAAAAATACTCATAATTACCGCGGCAATCACCGGAATGATAAAGGTCTTTTTTCGTTCCTGTACATAGCCGCAGACCCGTTCAAGATCTCTGGCATTCAGAATACAGATTGCGCCTGCAAAGATAATTTTGCTGGCAACAATGGAATAGATACTCCACTTAAAAGCCACCAGCATAATATACAGCGCTATCAGATGGATCACCAGAGAAATCGCCGCATTCTTTACCGGTTTCGACATATAATCCATTCCCTGCAGCGCCGCGTTTGTAACCGTAGACAGACAGAAGAACACTACGGATATGCCGCCAATCTGCAAAAGCAGCGCCGGAATCGTATTATCCTGCGTAAAATACAGCAAATCCAGAATAGGTTTCGCAAGCGTCATGAATCCTGCTGCGCAGGGAATCGCAATGATCATATTAAAACGGCTGACGATATTGATTTTATTATGTATCTCTTTGCGGGTTCCCGTCTGAATCGTGGCCACTAAGCTGGGCATAAACGAAGCAGCCAGCGCGCTGGCCACGCTTAAGGGAATATTCGTCATCGTATCATACTGACCGCTGAACATTCCTAAGAGTTCCGTATATTCCTTCTCCGAAACGCCCTGAGCAGCCATAACATTCGTGAACACTGCCTGGTCCAGCAGATTACTGATATTATATACCGTTGCGCTTAAGATAACCGGCGCAATGGTAAGTAAAAGGAGTTTGTAGATATAACGCCAGCTCTCCCGCCTGTGTCCTCTGTCCCTACGCATCTGACGTTTTAGGACCTGCTTGTATATTGCAAATAAAAACAGCAAAAACAATAGAGCCGCGAAAGCTCCTGCAACCGTTCCCAGCGTTGCTCCCGCCGCGGCATAGGCCGCGCCATAAGTATTCTTATCTTCACCGGAAGCCATGCTCTCTCCGAACTTTAACAGCATATATGCTCCCGCGATACTGACAATAGCATTCACAATCTGTTCGATGGTCTGGGAAAACGCAGTAGGCATCATCGTTCCAAATCCCTGAAAAAACCCCCGGAACACACCGAGAAACGCCACAATAAGAATACAGGGCGCTAACACTCTGAGCGCATATACCGACATCTCTACTTTCATAATATCCGTAGCGATAAAGCCGGCGCCAAAGAATACAATCGCCGTCACAACACCTCCTGTGAGCACAGCAAACGTCATGGCCCCCTTATATACCCGGTACGCATTCCTGTACTGTCCTGTGGCAACTCTTGCGGATACCAGTTTGGAAACCGCCATTGGAAGGCTGTAGGAAGTAAGCATCAGGGCAAGATTATACACCTGAAACACGATACCGTAATATCCGTTTCCCTCTGAGCCCATGATATTTGTAACCGGAATGCGGTAAGCCAGTCCAATAATTTTCGTAATTAATGCAGTCGCCGCAAGAATTGCCCCCTGCATCAAAAAACCGCCGTCTTTTTTCTTTGCCATATTCTGCTCCACAATCGAACCCTTGTATTGCTGCCCAATCACTTCTGAATGACGTACACAATTGCTTCCATGATACGATGCTGTACGGTATTCATCACCTAAGAATGCCAAGCGCGTTAAGCGCCTGCCTCTGCCTGTCCTCCATAACGACCCGCTCATCGTCTGTCATATGGTCGTAACCTATTAAGTGTAACATAGAATGAGCAATTAAGAAAGCAAATTCTCTTTTTACCGAGTGCCCGTATTCCTCTGCCTGCCGGATTACCCTGCTCTTAGAAATTACAATATCTCCCAGCACAAGTTCGCCTGTCTCCGGGTCAAAGCAATCCTCCCTGCCTTCTAAAAAATCAAATGTTCCCGGAGTCTCATACTCAATCATCGGAAAAGACAGCACGTCCGTCGGCCGGTCAATTCCCCGAAATTCCAGGTTCATCTTATGAATCTCCGTATCATCTGTCAGCAGAAGATTCACCTGCGCCTCATAGGGACAACCGGCATCCTCAAGAACGGTCTCCGCCACCTTTTCAGCCAGCTCTCCACCGGGAAGCGCAAGCGCTTCCTCCCCTTCTTCTTCAAAATATAGAGTCATTCCCGTAATCTCCTTTAACCTTGTCTTCTCTTTCGTTCTCTCGGACGGGTCTTCTTCGATTCATAATCTTCATATGCCTTCACAATCCTCTGTACCAACGGATGTCTCACCACGTCTCTGCTGGTCAGGCGGCAAATCGATATCTCGTCAATGTTCTTTACGACAGAAACAGCCGTATCCAGACCGGACACCTGTCCTGCCGGCAGATCCTTCTGGGTTACATCTCCGGTAATCACCACCTTAGAGCCAAATCCAATCCGGGTCAGAAACATCTTCATCTGGGCCGGCGTAGTATTCTGGGCTTCATCCAGAATAATGAATGCATTGTCTAAGGTCCTTCCTCTCATATAGGCAAGAGGAGCCACTTCAATCAATCCCCGCTCAGAATTTTTCAGGAAGCTTTCCGCCCCCATAATCTGGTAAAGGGCGTCATACAGCGGTCTTAGATAAGGGTCTATCTTACTCTGTAAATCGCCGGGGAGAAATCCTAACTTCTCTCCCGCTTCAATCGCCGGACGGGTCAGTATAATCCGTCCCACCTCGTTATTCTTAAATGCGGTTATCGCCATTGCCATCGCAAGATAAGTCTTGCCGGTTCCGGCAGGACCCAGCCCAAATACAATCATCTGCCTGCGAATGGCGTCTACATACTTCTTCTGTCCCAGAGTCTTCGGCTTAATCGGCCTGCCCTGAAGGGTATGGCAGATGACGTCGCCGTCAATCTCTAATACCTTCCCCTCGCTGTCTTCCATAGAGAGCGCCAGGGTATAATCGACATTCTGCTCCTGTATCTGATTCCCACGTCTGGAAAGCTCGATAAGCTGGGTAAGAACACTCTTCGCCTTCACGGCGGCGGCCTCTTCCCCTAATATTTTAACCGTATCATTGCGCGCAATCAGCGTTACGCGAAGCGTTCTCTCTATCTTCTTTGCATAGGCATCAAACTGTCCAAATACGTTCGCCTGATGGACAGCAGGAATATCTATCGTAGTCTCAATCATCCCCATCTGTAACATCCTCCACAATACTGGTCGGACGCTCTGTACCGATATCTGTAATCACTGTCAGAGTTCCTTTTGCTTCCGCCTGATTAGGCCCTGTGTATATTTTAACATCATTCTCAATAATTTCTACCCCTTTTTTTGTAAGATTATCCGTAAAACGACTATATTCTTCGCTTAAAAGAGCCTGCAGTCTGTTCTCGCTATAATTTACCCGAGCAGAATTGTAAGGCATCGTAACCCTTTTTCCCCATGAAACAGGCAGATAAAAATATTTTCCGATGCGAAGCCGGTTCTGAATCGTCAGTTCTTCCGCGTTCGGAAACCGGTTACCGTGAGTTCCCAGCCAGAAAATGCGTTTTCCTATTTGAAGATACAGCTCTTCCTTTTCCTGATGAATATATTCTTTCGATTCATAACTTAGCTCGCAGCTGTCCTGATAATCCATCGATACCTGTGCCCGAATGTCTGCGTCAGACTGATGGAACTGATACCCCGTCGTCTCGCCTGCGTCGTTCACTACGGGAACGGCCCCGGTAACCAGAATATCGCCTTTGTGTACCTCCTGTCCCTCTGCCACGCGGGGAATCCCCTGCCGGACAATCATCGTCGTAATTATACCGTCGCAATCCGCCACAATGTCCAGCCCCTGTCCCGCATCCTGCTGTCCCGGTATCCCGTTTTCCGGATTCTGCGGCTCTGTTCCGGCATTCTCCTGCGGCGTCTCCGGATTCTGTGCCGCTACCGCGCTATTTACCTGTGAGGTATCCGGATTTTCTGAATTTGAATCGCTATTTTCCGGCATTGCCTGCGCATGTTCCGCTGTATCCGTCACATCCTTTGAGTCTTCATTTTCCTTAATCTGTACAATCAGTCTGCATCCTTCGATGGACGCGGAGACCCATATAATTTCGTCATAGGATTTTCGGATGTCCTTCACAATCCGGTCGCAGTCCACCTTTGAAAGCCGCATGCCATGTGCCACACCCTGCTCCTCCAAAAATGCAATCAAGGCCTCGTCCGTATATTTTCGATTCCCTTTTACATCAATGCTCCACACAAACAGAGACAAAAAATAGATAAAGGCAATACTAAGCGCCGCTCCGGCAAAAAATACTTTTCGCTTTCGATACCGGAACAGATAAAAGGGAATTCCAATCCGCTCTGTGATAACTACCTTAGCGCCTGTTTTCCGAATAACCGGCTTTAGTTTATGAAATCCGGAAACTGTAATATACATATCGTATGCGCCGCCAGAAGGCATAATTCCCCAGATATAAATACCTCTGTGACTGCAGGCGTTCAGGAAGCGCTCCGGAGAATACCCAATCACTCTAATTTTCAAATATCCTTTTATATATCGATATATGGACAGAAGCAATCTACTTCTCACTCCTTTAATTTACATACTTAATCTCCGTGACCTTTCCTGTAATTTTCATCTCATCATTGGTATAATACTCAATCATAAGATTTTTACCTATAATCCGAATCTGTCCGATTCTGGTTTGGATCCGAATCAGCAGTTCCGTATATTCTAAAATCCCTCTATAATTTTCCACTAGCAATTCCATCTGACCAACAATTGTCAGAATCGGCGCGCCCATCACGACATCTTTGGGCATTCCGGCCATATCCGCCACCATTCCGTGAAATTTCTTTTCACCGGATGTGCTGTTTTTTTCTCTCATAAAAAAGCCACACATAGTTTTATGACTATTCTATGTGCGGCTCTGTCTGCTTATGCGTTGTCCGGCTGGAGTTCCCTCGCAAGAGCTTCAATCTGCGTGAGAACGTCTTCTTTGACTCCTGATTTTATTGTAACCTGGGTTTCGAGCCAGGTAAGATTCTTACTTCCTTCCAGCATGGCTTTCATGGTTTTGGCAGCCGTCGGCGCCCAGGAACCATTTTCCATCAGACCAACGGTCCGGTTCTGAAAGCCCCGCTCCTTTAATCCTTCAATAAACGTATGCATATGCGGGAAAATGCCGCCGTTGTAGGTAACGGAAGCCAGTACCAGCCTGTCGTGGCGGAATGCGTCTTCGATGCACTCTGCCATATCCTCCCTGGCAAGATCCGCCGTCACAACCCGGGGGCATCCGCATGTCTTTAATTTCTCTTCCAAAAGCTTCACGGCCTTCTTTGTATTGCCATATACAGAGCTGTAGGCAATCATAACGCCTTCCGTCTCAGCCTCGTAAGAAGACCATGTCTGATAAAGATTCAGATAATATTCCAGATTCTCCGTAAGAACCGGCCCATGCAGCGGACAGATTGCCTGAATATCAAGCCCGGCAGCCTTCTTTAACAACGTCTGTACCTGTGCGCCGTACTTTCCGACAATGCCGAAATAATACCTTCTCGCCTCACATGCCCAGGCTTCCTCTGCATCCAGCGCGCCAAATTTGCCGAAACCGTCCGCAGAGAATAACACCTTGTCCCTGCTGTCATAAGTAACCATTACCTCCGGCCAGTGCACCATAGGCGCAAATACAAATGTAAGCTCATGACTTCCAAGGGAAAGCATTCCGTTGTTGGCAA
>CATJPU010000216.1 GCA_949742505.1 uncultured Lachnospiraceae bacterium
AGACTACAGGGAGGAAAGATAGATGTATCATTGTCATATTCAGTTCTATTTAGCAGGGACTCACTGCAGGGTGTTTGATTTAGTTCAGGAGATGTCTCCTCTGGAGCATTTTACATATGAGTTCTTTGAAAGTAAGAACCCAGGAAGCGCATTGGCGGCTCAGGCGGATGTGATTCTGGCGAATTTGCAGGATATGGACGTGAAGGAAGCAATCAGGATACTGGTTCCGGACGGGGAGAAGGAGACACAGCTTATTCTGCTTGCGGATAAAGAGCAGATTATGTCTATGGGAGAGGACCTTTTGCAGGTCCAGGATATTTGGACGATGCCGATGTCGGATGATGAGATTCGGTTTCGTTTCCTGAGATGGCAGCAGACATGCAGAATGAGTAAGGAGTACTGGCAGACGAGTCAGTATCTTGAGGCAACAATTAATCATGTGCCGAATCTCATCTGGTATAAGGATAAGAATGGTATACATGAGAAGGTAAATGACAGCTTCTGCAGGACAGTGAACAAGACGAAAGAGCAGGTAGAGGGGCAGGGTCATGCGTATATCTGGGATGTTGAACATGACGACCCGGCCTGCATTGAATCCGAACGTGAAGTTATGGAGAAGGAAGAGACCTGTATCTCTGAAGAGACGATTAAGACAGGGGAAGGAATGAGGCTGCTTACAACCTACAAGTCTCCGCTGTATGATTTAGATGGCAGCGTTATGGGTACTGTGGGAGTGGCGATTGACGTGACTCAGGAGAGGGCTTATGAGCAGGAGATTATACAGAAGAACCGAACGCTTGAGACTGTATTTACCACCATGGATTGCGGAGTGGTGTGTCATTCTGTGGATGGAGAACGCATTCTGAGTATTAACAGGGCGGCGCTCAGAATTCTTGGCTATGAATCCAAAGAGGAGATGGTAAAAGATGGGTTTGATATGGTGGCGGAGTCTGTTCTGGATGAAGATAAGGAGAAGCTCAGGGAATGCATCACAGAACTCCGGGAAGAAGGAGACACTGTCAGCGTAGAGTATCGCGTAAAGCACCGGAACGGAGAAGTGCGCCATGTGATGGGCAATGTGAAGCTTTTGAGAGAAGAGGGAGAATTATTTTATCAGAGGTTTCTTCTGGATTGTACTGCCCAGAAGATTCAGGAGAAAGAGAATGAAAGACATCAGATGGAGTTGATACATGCGCTGAGTATTGATTATAATCTTGTATGCTTTTTTGATTTGGATACGGGGTTTGGCGTACCGCTTCAGATTGAGGAGACGGGCAGTGAGATGTTTGGTGATATTTTCTCGGGGGAGGTCCGGCTGGATACTGCTATGGATACTTATATCGGGCAGTCGGTTTATGAAGAGGACCGGGAAATGCTTAGAGAAGCTACTTGCTGCAGCCGTTTGAGGAAGGAGCTAAAAGACGAACGGCAATATCATGTCAATTACCGTGTGCAGACGGAGGATGGAATGAAGTATTTCCAAATGAAGGTAGTCCGGGCAGGTGCATGGAATGAGAACCATGGTATTGTTCTGGGATTTAGAAGTGTGGATGAGGAAATCCGTAAGGAGATGGAGAAGAAGAATCTTCTGGAGGATGCGCTTATGCAGGCTAACCGGGCAAGTAAGGCCAAAAGCGTATTTCTCTCCAATATGTCCCATGATATCCGCACTCCGATGAATGCGATTGTAGGATTTACAGCGCTGGCGATTGCGCATATTGAGCGTAAGGAGCAGGTGGAAGAATATCTGAAGAAGATTATGACGTCAGGCAATCACTTGCTGAGTCTTATTAATGATGTTCTGGATATGAGCCGCATTGAGAGCGGGAAGATTTATCTGGAAGAGAAATCCTGCCGCTTGCCGGAGATTCTGCATAGTCTGCGCAATATTGTACAGGCGGATATTCATGCAAAGCAGTTAGAGCTGTATATTGATACGGTGGATGTGCTGGATGAACAGATCTATTGTGATAAGCTGCGGCTGAATCAGGTTCTTCTTAATCTGCTCAGTAACGCGATTAAATATACCGGCGCCGGCGGTATAATCAGCATGAGGATTACAGAGAAGACGGGAGCCTCTCCGGGCTATGCGAATTTTGAGTTTAATATTAAGGATACCGGTATTGGTATGAGCGAGGAATTTGTATCCCATATTTTTGAGCCGTTTGAGAGAGAGAGTAATACTACGATTAGCGGGATTCAGGGGACCGGTCTTGGTATGGCGATTACCAAGAATATTGTAGATATGATGAATGGTACCATTGAGGTGCAGAGCGAGCAGGGAGTAGGGACAGAGGTTACATTGTGCGTTACCTTTAAGGTAGATGCGGATACGAAGGAGCCTCAGGATATTCCGCAGCTTAAGAATTGCAGAGCTTTGGTGGTAGATGATGATTTTAATACCTGTGACAGCGTGTCTTATATGCTTCAGCAGATGGGGATGCGTGCAGAATGGACCCTTTCCGGAAAAGAAGCTGTGCTTCGGACCCATCAGGCAAAAGAATGGGGAGATCAGTTCAGCGTATACATTATAGACTGGCTGCTGCCGGATATGAATGGGGTTGAGGTTGCAAAGAGAATCCGAAAGGAAATCGGGGAGCATGTACCGATTATTGTGCTGACGGCATATGACTGGTCTGAGATAGAGGAAGAAGCAAAGGAAGCGGGAGTTACAAAGTTCTGTAGTAAACCGTTATTTTTCTCAGAACTGAGAAATTGTCTGTACTCTATTGTGAATGGTGACGAGGAGGAGAAGAGGGACATTGACAGCAGGAATGTGGAATTTGCTCGCGGACATATCTTACTGGCAGAAGATAATGAACTGAATCAGGAGATTGCGGAAGCAATTCTGGAAGAAGCAGGATTCTCTATTGAGATTGCGGAGAATGGTCAGGAAGCAGTGGATATGCTGAAAGCTTCTGAACCGGGGTATTTTCAGCTTGTGCTTATGGATGTGCAGATGCCTGTGATGAACGGTCATGATGCGGCAAAGGCAATCCGCAGGCTGGAGAATAAGGAGCTGGCATCCATTCCGATTCTGGCAATGACGGCCAATGCATTTGAAGAAGATAAGCGACAGGCGCTAATGTGTGGGATGAACGGGCATATCGCGAAGCCGATTGACATAGACAATTTGTTTGAGACGCTGAGTAACGTATTGAATTAGAATGTATATATACGGCGTCAGAGCGGCGGCAGGATAGAGGTAGTAAAAGTTATAACGGCAGATTCATCATGTAATGGCTGACTATCCATTACAGACGAAATCTGCCGCTATTTGTTTTATGTATTGGATAGACAAAGGAAGGTGAATAATATTTTATGAAACGAATTTTCTTAGTAGAGGACGATAAAACGATAGCGAGAAATCTGGCGCTGTTGCTTCGGTCGGAGGGATTTAAAGTAATTCATGCCGGCAGCCAGAAAGAGGCGGTGTCGATGTTTGACAATACCTCGTTTGATTTGGCGCTGGTGGATATTTCCCTTCCCGATGGAAATGGATTTGCAGTCTGTACAGAAATCAGGCAGACGCAGGATGTTCCGGTTATTTTTTTGACGGCGTCGGCAGATGAAGCAAGCGTGGTTACCGGATTGAATATGGGAGCAGAGGATTATATTACAAAGCCCTTTCGCTCCCGGGAACTGATTGCGCGTATTGGAGTTGCGCTGAGAAAATCCGGCCGTTCTCCGGCCGTTTTCGACATTGGAGGACTTCATATAGATACTGCCAGCGGCATTGTGAAAAAGGGCGGAAGAGAGGTGTATCTCTCGGCGCTGGAATATCGTTTATTGCTTGTATTTATCGGAAATCCGAATAGTATTATTACAAGAGACAGGCTGTTGAATGAATTATGGGATGCGGCAGGGGAGTTTGTGAGCGACAATACACTGACGGTTTATGTGAAACGTCTGCGGGAAAAAATCGAAGATGATCCGGCGTCTCCTCAGATTATTTTGACAGTCAGGGGAACGGGATACCGACTGGGAGGTAATGATGTTCCGAAATAAAGAGATTCGGCAATTTGCGGGTTTGCTGACGATGATAACAGTTCTTTCCGGAATGGCGGGTTTTGCCATTGATTGGAAATCGGGGATTTTAATCCTGATAACTGCAGGAGCTTTTTGCGTGGTGTTTTTTGCATTTACGAAGGCCAGATATCACAGCATTGCCAGAATTTCCGACGAGATTGATCTGATACTCCATAATGAAGATCATTTGTATATCAGTGATTCAGAAGAGGGAGAGCTTTCCATTCTGCAGAGTGAGATAACAAAGATGACACTTCGTATCAGAGAACAGAATTTGCGGCTGAAGAAGGAAAAAAAGCATCTTGCTGATTCTTTGGCGGATATCGCGCATCAGCTTCGAACGCCTCTTACGTCTGTGAATCTGATTCTGTCATTGCTGGAGGGAAGCCAGGATGTAAAAGAGAGAAGGAGATTGCTGCATGAGGCGGAAGAATTACTTGTGAGGATGGAGTGGCTGACAAACGCTCTTCTGAAGCTGTCACGCCTGGATGCGGGAATTGTGTCTTTTAAGAGAGAGCAAATTGATGTCGGCAGTTTGATTTATGGTTCGCTTCGCCCTTTGCAGATTTCTCTGGAACTACATGATATTACGGTAACAACCGATATACCAGAAAGGACGGAAATTCTGGGTGACGCAGGCTGGTTGTCAGAAGCGGTTCAGAATATCGTGAAAAATTGTATGGACAGCGCAGGAGATCATGGACAGATTGAAATTGCTTGTGAGGATACGCTGCTTTATACTGAGATTACGATTCATGATACTGGGAGAGGATTTGAAAGGGAAGAACTGGCCAATTTGTTTGAACGGTTTTACCGCGGGAAAAATTCAAAAGCGGCAGGATATGGAATTGGTCTTGCTCTTAGCAAGACGGTTATTATGAGATGTGGAGGTATCATTAGTGCTGAGAATCGCTCCGGAGGCGGCGCATTATTTCGAATTTGTTTTCCAAAATGACGAATCTTTCACCGTAAAGTCACAGAATTGTAAGAATATTGGATTATCATATGGGGAGATTCCAAAGGCTGTTTTACGTTACAGGATTATCGGAAAATATGTAAAGGCCGATAATAGTTATAGGGGTATTGGCATATGAGAAGCAGACATAAGATAAGAAGAGCTCTGTTGCGGCTGTTTTCAGTTTTATTCTGTATAGCGATGTTAGCTGTGATGTTCTTTGGTATAAAAGGATACAGAATGTACCGGGAAGCAACGACAGAGAAACCAATTGAAAAAACGATGGAAGAAATTCGCGGAAGAGAACATTTCACAAAATATTCTGAGCTGCCGCAGTTTTATATTAACGCGGTGATTTCTGTGGAGGATCATCGGTTTGAGAAGCATCCCGGAATTGATTTTGTCGCAGTCTGCCGGGCCGCATGGGTAGACATACGTTCCGGCTATTTTCGGGAAGGCGGAAGTACGATTACGCAGCAGCTTGTAAAGAATCAGATTTTTACACAGGAGAAAATTCTGGAACGTAAGGCGGCGGAGGTGTTCGCAGTCTTTGATGTGGAAGGGAAATATAACAAGAAAGAGATATTTGAGCTTTATGCAAATTCTATTTCTTTTGGCAGTGGGTATAATGGAATATACGAGGCTTCAATCGGATATTTTGGAAAAATACCATCGGAATTAACGGATTGTGAATCGGTGATACTGGCAGGTTTGCCGAATGCACCGTCAGCGTATTCGCCGGATACCAATATGAAACTGGTAATCCAGCGGGCAGAGCAGGTACTGGACAGCATGGTAAGGAACCATGTTATTAGTCAGGAGAAGGCAGATGAGATACGCTGGCATCTGCCTCTATATCAAAAAAACTGACGTATAATTCATCGTTAAAGATATGTACCGGTACAGGAGTTTCAAAGGGATCAATAGCTGGTATACTATTTTCTTCAAAGAAATAGCATAGAGTCTGTCGGTGAGCGATATCTGCAATCCAGTATTTCCGAACGCCTGCGTTTTTGTATTTATGCAGTTTTATCTTCATATCCAGTATGCGGCTGGAGGGAGATGTGATTTCTATACATAAGTCTGGGGCGCCATATATTCTTTGGCTGGTAAGCTTGTCTCTGGAGCAGAGTACAAAGATATCAGGTTGTACCATGGTCTTGTCGTCGCAGTCTAATTGTACATCGAGAGGGGCAATCATAACCTTACAGGATCCCTTTTGACGGCGGATGTAGGAACGGAGTGCGGAAGCTGTTTCAAAGAGAAAGCCCTGATGTTCAGGAGTAGGCGCGCTCATATAAAATAGTCTGCCGTCAATTAATTCGGCATGTACATTGTCAGGAAGAGCAAAATAATCCTGAATGGAATAGTTTTTGACAGACTTGGCATGGTAAGAAGAGCCGGGATCTTTAATAATATTGACGGCAGAATTTGAAGTGTTTAGAGTCTCTTTATTATCTGACCTATCCATGAATATTAAACCTCCTTTGGGATGATATATGAAAATACAATATAGTAATTTTATATAATAGGATTAACATATAAGATGTCAAGAATATACTGCTATAGGTTTGAAAATCCGTAACAGTGAGGCCGCTCACTGGGACGGCATCTTGCAGAAAGCAATTTTCAGTCACGCTCTAAAATTTTCAGATTTATTGTAAGAATATTTCAGGTATGTTATACTGAAATTTATGAAATCATAATTTGGGAGGTAATTTCAGATGGAAAAAAATAATGTATGGTCTTCTTACAATTCAGAGCAGCTTGCGGAATTAGAGCGTATTAACGCACTGTACAAATCCTGCCTGGACAAAGGAAAGACTGAGCGGGAGTGTGTAAAGACGGCGGCACGTATGGCGGAGGAGAAGGGGTATCAGAATATCCGGGGATTGATTGAGAATCAGACTCCGGTGAAAACCGGAGATAAGGTCTATGCAGTGTGCATGGACAAGAGTATCGTTCTTTTTCAGATTGGCGCCAGGCCGCTGGAAGAGGGAATGAATATTTTAGGAGCGCATATTGACTCTCCGCGTATTGATGTGAAACAGAACCCATTATATGAAAGCGATGAATTTGCGTATCTGGATACACATTATTATGGCGGAATTAAGAAATATCAGTGGGTGGCGCTTCCGCTGGCAATTCATGGCGTGGTTGCAAAGACTGACGGGGAAGTGGTGACAGTTTGTATTGGGGAAAAGGACGACGACCCGGTATTTGCAGTGACGGATCTGCTGATTCATCTGGCGTCTAAGCAGATGGAGAAGAAGGCAAATGAAGTGATTGAGGGTGAGAAGTTAGATCTCTTGATAGGCAGCCGTCCTCTTGATAAGCTTGAGGGTGTTGACAAGGAAGAGAAGGAAGCTGTGAAGCAGAACGTGCTTAGGCTTCTGAAGGAATATTACAGTATAGGTGAGGAAGACTTTGTATCTGCGGAGATTGAGATTGTTCCGGCAGGAAGAGCAAGAGACTGTGGTCTGGACCGCAGCATGGTAATGGGATATGGGCAGGACGACAGAGTCTGTGCATTTACTTCATTGTTTGCAGTTCTTGATACGGAGCCTGTAGAGAGAACCGCCTGCTGTATTCTGGTAGATAAAGAAGAAATCGGTAGCGTAGGCGCAACCGGAATGCATTCCAGATTTTTTGAAAATACAGTGGCGGAGCTGATGAATCTTATGGGTGAATATTCTGAGCTTAAGGTAAGGAGAGCGCTGCAGTATTCTAAGATGCTTTCTTCTGATGTAAGCGCGGCGTATGATCCTATGTTTGCGGAAGTATTTGAGAAGAGAAGTTCCGCATTTTTCTCAAAGGGACTGGTATTCAATAAGTTTACCGGAAGCAGGGGCAAGAGCGGTTCTAATGATGCCAATGCGGAGTATTTAGCGGATATCCGCAGAGCTATGGATCAGGACAAGGTGGCTTATCAGTTTGCGGAACTTGGGAAAGTTGATATAGGCGGCGGCGGAACCATTGCCTATATCATGGCAAATTACGGCATGGAAGTCATTGACAGTGGAGTGGCTGTATTATGCATGCATGCGCCATGGGAGATTACCAGTAAGGCTGATGTGTATGAAGCCTATAAGGGATATAAAGCATTTATCAAAAATATGTAAAATCAGAGGGGCTGTATCTGGGATATTCGGAGATACAGTCCCTCTCTATTTTTATTCAGGGTGCCCTGGTTGTTTGTTGGAACGCACAGAATAGATATATCTTTCTGAAAAAATATACTGTTCGTTAATATATATGAGAGTATTATCTGAGGCGTATACATTTTGAGAAACCTGCATTAATGCGTGACCGGTTGAGCAGTTTAGCAGAGAAGCATAGGTTTTGTTTGCATGGCTTATTTGAAAAAATCTTCATAGTCGGAAGGAAGTATGCCTGTTTTCTCATAGATAAATTTTAAAATAGACAGGTTTTCTAAATTTTCTTTTTGCAAAAAATCAAAAGATTCCGGGAAAAAATCCTCTTCTACAATACATGGCGTATGATTAATCAGCCTCAATCTTGTCATATGAATGACACAGGAACCAAGCCGTCCATTCAGCTTATCAGGGGAGGGAATGATTTCTATATTTATAATTTTAGTTGTTGGAATGGCATTCATCCGTATACATGTATCTGTAAAGCTCCCACCGGCAAAAGAGTCTTCTATAAACTGCGGTGAAGTTACAAAAGTTCCTTTTCCACGGATTTTAGTCAAATGATTTTCTTCGACAAGCTTACCGAGAACTTTTCGGACGGTTACCCGGCTTACGTTATAAATTGAGCAGAGTTCTAGCTCTGTAGGAAGTTTGTCTCCAACTTTATAAGTGCCATTCTTCAATTGTTCCATGATTTTTTGATAAAGCTGTTTTTGTAAGGTGATAGGGCATAACTGCTGTAACTCTGACATATAAATCCCCTTTCTATGGATACCGGTAGTTGCGTATCCTGACATGTAATTTACTGCCAGGGGAAACGGCGGATACCTTTGCCAAAGTTCTGTTGAAAAAGATAGTGGATGAACAGGAAACAGAATTTGTTATTCTTACGGATTTATATGGAGCAAGTGTCTGTACGGCTATGAGTGGTCTGATTTCGTATCCGAATGTGAAATTATTTACGGGAATGAACCTCTCAATGGTATTGGCAGTTTGTATGGAACATGCCGATGATTTGAATATGGAAAGCATTAGGGAAATTATGCAGGATGCAAAAGAAGGTATTCGGTATATTGATGAGAATTGCTTAAATTTGAATCATGAGGATTTTTAAATGAAAGGGAATGGAAAGGTGAGCATGATGAATCAGAAAGATTTTTTGGGAATATTTAAGAACAAGAAACCAATAATAGGAATGCTGCATTTAAAAGGCGATACGGACGAGGATGTAATGGACCGTCTGAAAAAAGAAGTGGATATCTATGTAAGTAATGGATTAGATTCTTTTGTAGTGGAAAATTATTATGGAACATATCGTCATGTGGTAATGGCTCTGGAATATGTAAAAGCTCAGAAGCTGGGAATTCCTTATGGAGTAAATTGCTTAAATGGTGATACCATGGCTTTTGAATTAAGTAAGAAATATGAGGCGTCTTTTATTCAGCTTGATTCCGTTGTGGGGCATGTAAAACCACAGGATGAAGAAATTCTTACAGCTTATTTTGAGACGATGCAGGAAAAATATTCTGCCGCAATTTTGGGGGGAGTCCGTTTTAAATATCAGCCGTTTTTTTCGGAGAACAGCGTGGAAGAAGATTTGAAGATTGCGAAAACAAGGTGTGAGGCAGTGTGTGTGACTCAGGATGCAACCGGCCAGGAGACATCTCTTGAGAAGATAAAGCAGTTTCGGGATGCGCTCGGTGAGTTTCCGCTTATTGTAGGCGCAGGGCTTACACCGGAAAATATGGAGAAGCAGTTTGTTTATGCAGACGGCGCGATTGTAGGTAGTTATTTTAAAGATAATTATAAAGATACCGGAGATGTTTCAGCAGAGCATGTTCGGGAAATAATAAAGAAAGCAGATGAAATCAGGGAGAAATTAATATGATTAAATTAGTGAGGGTAGATCATCGTTTTCTGCATGGGCAGGTTGTATTTTCATGGATAAAAACGTTAGGAGTCGACTGTATTCTGGTAGCAAATGATGAGGTGGCAAAAGACAGGAAGCAGATTACAAAAGCAATATTTGTGTCAGAAGATGATTGTGGGTTGTTAAGAAAACTACATCATAAGGGAATTATAATAGAAGCTCAGACAGTTCCGGATGATACGGTTTATGATGTGATGAAGCTAATATAGTAATATCTTTGAGAGAGGAGAAAAAGATGGTACAAATAATATTAATCTTTATTGTAGCGATGATCGGGTATCTGGGCTATTTTTGGCCAATTGCTAATGTGCAGAGACCCTTGGTTATGGGGATGCTTACCGGGCTTGTTCTTGGAGATATTCAGACAGGAATTATTGTAGGAGCTTCCCTGGAACTGGTCTTTCTTGGCTCCATGGCCATTGGTGCGTCGAATCCGCCTGATATGAACTCGGCAGCTATTTTAGGATGCAGTTATGTAATTACAACAGGAGCGGCGGTTGCTCAGGGAGTGGCTATCGGCGTGCTGGTATCTATGTTGATGCAGATTGTGTGGAATTTTATTATGGCTGTTCTGGTGCCGATGCTGGGAGCAAAGGCCGATAAATATGCAGAGGAAGGCAATACAGCAGCAATTGACAGAATCCATGTTATCTCTGGATTATTGGAGACAGTTCCGCTGGCAGTGTTAACAACAATCGGTTTCTATGTTGGGTCGGAGGTAATGGAGGGTCTGATTGATAAGATTCCGTCTTTTATTACTAGTGGGTTAAATTATGCGATGGGTATCATTCCGGTTATTGGATTTGCCATGCTTGCCCGGATGATTATGGATAAGAAGACTGCGTGCTTTTTGTTTCTTGGATTTATTCTAGTAGCATATTTTAATATTAATATTATAGGGGTTACTGCGATTGCCTGCATTCTGGTAGCGATTTTACTATTTAATGGAAATCAGGTACAGGTTGTGAAAGGAGAGGCGACAGGTCACAACGAATTCTAATGAGCAGAAAATAACAAAAAAGGAATTGCGGCAGATTTTCTGGAGAAGTTTCCAGTTAGACTGGTCATGGGATTATGAACGTCAGCAGCATATTGCTTACTCATATGGTATGACGCCGGTTGTTGAAAAGCTACATAAAGATAATCCGGAGAAAAAGTCCAGAGCGTTAAAAAGAGGACTGGATTTTATGGCTATCACACCGCAGCTGGTTCCTTTCCTAATGGGAATTAATGCTGCTATGGAAGAAGAAAATGCAAATAACGAAGATTTTGACGATAATACGATTGTTGCTATTAAAACTTCCCTGATGGGACCGCTTGCAGGTATCGGAGATTCTATGATTGCCGGTACGCTACGGATTATAGCGGCAGGTATTGCGATAGGATTCTCTATGCAGGGAAGTATCTTAGGACCCATTCTCTTTTTGCTGATTTTTAATATTCCGGCACTTATCATTCGTTATTATGGTCTGAAGACTAGATATACAAAAGGAGCGGTCTTTATCAATAATGCTGAGAAAAGCGGCGTTATGGAGAAGGTGACTTATGCTGCGTCTATCGTAGGGCTTATGGCAATCGGCGGAATGATTGCAAGTTATATATCTTTAGATTTAACCCTTAAGATTGGGCGGGGAGAATTTGCAGAGCCGTTAACGAATTATCTGGATATGATTATGCCATGTCTAATACAGTTAGGATTATTCGGAGTGACTTACTGGGTGCTCGGGAAAAAGGTGAAAACCACCTGGCTGCTGCTTGGTATTATTATCATATGTATTATAGTGTGCGCAATATTCCATTTATAAAGCAGAGCTTCTTCCATTAGGAAAGATATTGTTTGTGTAGAAATAATTGACAAAATATGCTGAATGGCTGGAGGATGAAAGACATGTATAAAGCTGTGATATTCGATATGGACGGAGTGATAATTGATAGTGAGATTATATTTCTGGAATGCTTTAAAGAAGTTCTTCAGGAGCAGCATAGTTGCCTGCATAAAAAGGATTTGACGACAATGGTAGGTTTGAATGCAAAGCAGGGAATTCGTATTCTTGCGGATTTGTGTGATAATCCCGGAGAAATAATGGAACTTTATGACAATAAATTAAGGAAGCTAAAACTGAATTACAGTAGTATTTTAAATACTGGAGTCCGAGAACTGCTGGCTTTCTTGAAAGAAAAGGGATTAAAAGTCGGACTGGCATCATCTGCTGACGCTAAGGATATATTTGAAGTTCTGGAAGAAACGAAATTAGGGGGATACTTCGATTTGGTGTTAAGCGGTGAAAGATTCCGAGAAAGGAAACCGAATCCGGAAATATATATTCATGCAGCCAGAAGGCTGCAGGTGAAAACATCAGAATGTATTGTTATTGAGGATTCCGCCTATGGGATAGAAGCTGGGAAAGCGGCAGGCGCTTATGTGATTGCGAAGGAAGAATTAAGGATTCCGGTTGAACAGAAAGGGGCTGATATTATTTTGCCGGATATACATCGTATTAAAGATAAAATTCTGGAATTGACAAGTTGTTGAGATTTAGATTAGGAAATAGAGTCTGAACAATGAATGGAGGGGCTGAATCGCTGGGTGTGATTCAGCCCCTTAATTATCTGCAATGATATCCTGTTTATAATTCTTTTATTCCCGCTATATTGGTGCTATAATGATAAAGAGTCGAAATTTGTAAAAAAATGGAATTTTTAAGAATGAGAGGAGGTTACGAATAAACAGTGTTTTCTATCAAACAAACAACTGTATATTTCAAGAAGATATCAAGAATTGCAATCAGAGAGAAAGCATGGAAGTTTGTAATCTTTGCGGTAATTATTGCAGCGCTGGTGGCGTCTATCGTAGGAGAGGATATGTTTACGGCTTATGAGAGTACGAAGTCGGGGTTTTTTACGATTGCATCCGCCTGTATCTGGATTGGTATTTTTAATTCCATTCAGTCTGTTTGTAAAGAGCATGATATCATCCGCTCAGAATACAGACAGGGTATGAAGCTTACCTCTTACGTATTAGCGAATGTAAGCTGGCAGTTTCTTTTGTGTTTACTTCAGAGCTGTGTAGTCTTTGGCGTATGCATGATATTTATTGATTTTAATACAGAAGGAATTATTACAAGCGCGTATGTGGAGTATTTTGTTACCATATTTTTATTGACGTTTGGTTCGGCGGTTATGGGGATTATGTTGTCTTCTGTAGCGGGGAATCCGACTGCCGCAATGACGCTTATGCCGTTTGTGCTGATTCTGCAGTTGATTATGAGCGGCGTACTGTTCGAGTTGAGCGGATTGAGTGAGAAGGTTGCGTATATTACATTCAGTAAATGGGGAATGTCCGCATTTGGCAGTATAGCGGACCTCAATAATGCCAGGTATCCCATGAAAATCAGCGCGGTATATCCAATGGTGGAGCGTCTGGAGGAGGAAGCATGCTATGACTGTGTGGCTGGGAATCTGTATACAGCATGGGGATGGTGTATAGGACTGCTCTTATGCTGTATTGTACTCAGTGTGCTGAGCTTAAAGATAAAGAACAGGGATTCTTGATGAGAGTGGAGCTGAAGGTAGATGAGGAATGAAGAGAGGACAGTATTTTATACTCCGCAGGAGAACAGGGAACGGTCTGCGGCGCTGATTGTACTGGATACCAGGGATGAGCCGGCGGTTATACCGCTGCAGGGCAATATGACGCTTGGAAGAATATCGGATAAATCCGCCTGCGATATATGCGTTTATTCTAAGATTACAGGAAGAAGACATGGCGAGTTTATCTGTGATGGGATGGCAGGGGAGTATTATTATATCGACAATCACAGTATGAATGGGACTTATGTCAATGGCAGCAAACTGCCGCCTTATGATGAACGTGGTTCTGTGGCGCATAAGCTGAGAGAGGGCGATATTTTGCGGATTGACAAGAGCCGGCTTGAGGACCCGCATCCGGAATCGGTTTTAATGATATTTACCTATAGTTATGTGAAAGGTTCCAGGTGGATGTCTTATGTTGTAAATGACAGCAGCGATATACGAATAGGAAGAGACAGGAACAATACAATCATTTTAGATGATATGATGGTTTCGAGAATGCATGCAGTGATACGTCAGAGTAATCAGCAGTGGCAGGTCGAGGATATGCAGAGTCAGAATGGAATTCGTGTAAACGGAAGGGAAGTGTGCGGATGTCAGGCGTTGTGTAATCACGATGTATTGCTGATAGGGAATACCCTTATGATTCTGTGGTCGCATACGATTCTTTATAATCATTTTAGGGAGCAGGAGGGAAAGCTGTCTGTAGCAATTAAGAAGAAAACGGTAAATTTCGGAAGGAAGACACTGCTTAAAAATATATATTTTGAAGCAGAAAGCACTGATTTTGTATTGATATTGGGAGGCTCGGGAGCAGGAAAGACTACGCTTATCAATGCAATATTAGGAGAGAAGAAGGCTGACGGAGAGATATTGCTGGATGGACAGGATTTGTATAAGAATTTTAAAAGCATGAAGACAAAGATTGGTCTGGTACCGCAATTTCTGAATCTGAGGCTGAGTGATAAAGTCCGGGAGACCCTGATGGATGTGGCGGAGATTAAGCTGCATCGCCGCGATTATTCAAAAGAGGACAAGATACAAAGAGTCCGGGAGACAATGGAAAGAGTCGGGGTTCAGAATTTAAGTGAACATTTAATTAGTCAGTTGAGCGGCGGGCAGAAGAAGAAAGTCTCTGTGGCTGCGCAATTAATTGGATTTCAGAAGGTCTTTATCTGTGATGAGCCGGATTCCGGGCTGGATGCGGCTTCCAGAAGGCAGCAGATGGAGATTCTGAAGGAGATTGCAGATAACGGAAAAATTGTTATGGTTATCTCACACGAACCGGACGACGCGATTGACAGACTAACAGGGGAAAGTTTGTTTACCAAGGTGTTAGTAATCGCGAAGAGCGCCAACGACCAATGCGGACATATGGCATTTTACGGAGACGTGGATGGGGCAAAACAGTTTTTTGGCGTCGGCAGGCTGCAGGATATTATGCTGGAAATTAATCCTGCATACGAGGGTGGAAAAGGAAGAGCGGATTATTATATTGAGAAATACAAAGATAAAATAAACAGACGAGGGAGAAAGCAGATATGAAAAAGTATTGTTTGAATTGTATGAGAGAGATTGCATCCGGGACATTTTGTGCGGACTGTGTGAATCAGGAGATTCCGGAAACAGCGCCGCATCAGTTAAAGCCCGGAACCGTACTGAATGGGAAATATCTGATTGGAACCGTTATTGGAGAGGGCGGGTTTGGCATTACTTATATAGGCAGAGATCTTGTGCTTGAGAAAAAGGTGGCTGTCAAAGAATTCTATCCGATGGGTCATATTAACAGGAATAATGAGAAATCCGGATATCTCACCATTTCAACGGAAGAACAGAGAGAACTGGTTAGAAAAGGCATGGACCGGTTTCTGGAAGAAGCAAGAAATGTGGCCCAGTTTTCGGAGGAGCCGGGAATTGTAGATGTGAAAGACTTTTTTGAAGAAAATGATACTGCTTATATTATCATGGAATACTTAGAAGGCAAGACGCTGGCTTCTCATGTCAGGGAACTTGGAACTTTGAATACGGAGAGAGTATTTGATTTGATGATTCCGGTAATAAACGCGCTCTCAAAGATGCATAAATTAGGAGTGATTCATCGTGATATCAGCCCGGATAATATGATGTATTTGAGTAAAGGCACGCTGAAGCTGATGGATTTTGGAGCGGCGCGGTACTATATGGAAAGGAACCGGGAGCTTACAAGTACGATTAAGCGTGGATATGCACCGGAAGAACAGTATACAAGTAACAGTGAGCAGGGACCATGGACAGATGTATACGGGTTGTGTGCAACGATATATAAATGTATTACCGGAGTGACACCCACAGACGCGCTGGAGCGTATTTCACAGGATCATTTAAAGCGGCCGTCAGAGTTGGGGACGAGGATTACTCCGCAATTGGAGAATGCGCTGATGTACGGACTTGCCCTGCATGCAAAGGACCGGTGCAGAAGTATGGAAGAGCTGCTGCATTTGGTACAGGCTGGAATGCGGGAAGTGAGGGAAGCCGAGAATGCGGAAGATTATACGGTGTATGCCGACCGCACGCTCTATACCGGGGCGTCCGGCTACTCCGGCGCAGGCGGCCGGACGGGAGACGGAAGATATACCGGACCGGGAGGTTATACGGAGCAGCGGAGCTATACTGGTCCGGGAGGCTATGCGGAGCAGGGAAGATATACGGAACCGGGAGGTTATACGGAGCAGGGGAGATACACTGAACCGGGAAGTTATAGAGGTCCGGGAGGTTATACGGAGCAGAGAGGATATACCGGTCCGGGAGGCTATGCAGAGCAGGGAAGATATACTGCTCCGGGGGATTATACGGAACAGAGAGGATATACTGGTCCGGGAGGCTATACGGAGCAGGGGAGATATGCGGGACCGGGAGGCTATAACGGCCTGGGAAACGATACGGAACAGAGAAGAACCACAGAGCGGAATGAACATATGGGCTGGGGCATACCGCCGAAGGCTATGGAAAACGAAGGAAAATCATCTAAGACCGGAAAGAATAAGTTCCTGAAACCGGCTATAGCAGGAGGAGTGATTGCTATAGCAGCGGCGGTAATTTTGGTGAAAAATTTCCTTCCTAAGAATGATGCGAAAGTGGAAACATCCGGGGATTATTATGTGACAGGGTGCAAAGAAGTACTAAAAGTACGCGAGGAGGAAGATAAAGAGAGCAAAGTCTTAACGAAGCTTGATAATGGCGAAAAGGTGTCCCTGATGGAAAAGAGCGAGGGGAATTACTGGAAGGTGTACATAGAGGCGGAAGAAGTAATTGGATATATTGATTATCACTATCTGACGAATAAAAGCGATGCAGTGACAGATCCGGTTACGAGATATGTTAATGTAAAGAAAGATGCTTCCTTGACAATCTTCAGCACGCCGGATGAGGACGGAGCAGCCCTCGGTATGGCAGAGAGAGGGGACGAAGTGACGGTACTGGCGAAGCCGGATGAGACTTATGCTTATATCTATGCGGCGGATGAAAGCGCGTATGGCTATGTGGAGCGCAGTAAGTTGTCTGAGGACAAGCCTAAGGAAGAAACGAAGGAAAGTGCGAAGAAAGAGGACAGCGCGCCTGCGCAGGCACAGGCGGCGACAGAAGTTCTGGGAGCAGGCAGTCCGCCGTCCAGCTATCAGGGAGTGTATTATGTAAATGTTGCGAGCGGTTATCTGGCTCTGCGCAATGCAAAAGCATTTGATGCGTCCAATGAAATCGGTAAGATGTATAACGGAGATTACGTACAGGCGATTCGGACAAATGAGCAATACTGGTATGTATATAGTCCAAGTCTTGGAGCCTATGGATATACGAACAGCGATTATCTGGCTGGGTCTGCTCCGTCTTCCGGAAGCGCGAAAGCTTATGATAACATATATTATGCCAGCGTATCTTCCGGTTATCTGGCTCTTCGCAGCGCGCAGGCCTATGACGCCTCCAATGAAATCGGAAAGATTGCAAATGGACAGGAGGTTTCGGTTGTTGACGTATCAGGCGGAACATATTGGTATGTGTATGTTCCGGCGTTGGACCAGTACGGCTATGTCAACAGTGAATATCTGAGGAGATAGCAATATGAAGAAAAGTAAATGGGTGAAACTTACAGTTATCATATTACTGGCCGGACTGGCAGTGTTTGCAGGCGGAATGCTCCTTAAAAACCGGATTTTTACACCGCCGGTACAGGAAACGCAGGCGGTGATTGAAGGCGGTATTGTAGAGACTTCGGAGACGGCTGATTTGACCGGCCGTCAAAAGGAGAACGGGCAGGAAGACGAACAGACTTCGGAGTCAGAGACCGCTGAACCGGCTCCGGCGGAACCAGTCCAGACGGAAGCTGCGGAGCAGACGGCTCAGGAAGGTCAGCAAAGTCAGGCCGGACAAACCGGCGTGCAGGAAATCCAGGCAAGGCTGGAGAACCTGGTGAATACAGAATATCATGCAGGCGGCAGGGTTTCCATCTGTGCGGGACGAGTCAGCGAAAGCGATATGGCTGTGACAGGCGGCGGAGCTATGCAGGCTGCCAGCCTGATTAAGCTGTATGTGGCTGGATGCGTATATGAAAATTACGGACTGGTCAGCGCGCAGGAATCTTATGGAGGGGAGACGGAGTCTCTTCTGAGCGTTATGATAACGGTCAGTGATAATACGGCCTGTAATACACTGGTTACCAGACTGGGGGAGGGAGATGCGCAGGCCGGAATGGGGCGGGTGAATCAGTATTGCGCGAATCATGGATTCACCGAGACCCATATGGGAAGGCTGATGCTCCAGCCCAATGATGCGGATGACAATTATACGTCGGTGCGCGACTGCTGCAATTATCTTAAGATGGCAAATGCAGGCCAGCTTGAGGGCGCCTCCAGCGTA
>CATJPU010000217.1 GCA_949742505.1 uncultured Lachnospiraceae bacterium
CTTCTTATCAGTAATCAGAATATACGGATCATCCAGCACGGCAACCATCTTCTCCATGTCGTTTGCCATATATGCGGAAATATATCCCCTGTCAAACTGCATACCTTCTACCAAATCCAGCTCGGTGTGCATCGTCTTGGATTCCTCGATGGTGATAACGCCGTCGTTGGATACTTTCTCCATTGCGTCGGCAACCATCTCTCCTACAAACTCATCGCCGGAAGAAACCGCTGCAACTCTGGAAATCTGCTGCTTGTCTTTTACCTTGCTTGACATAGCTTCGATTGCCTCTACAGCAGCGTCCGTTGCCTTCTTCATACCCTTACGCAGGATAATCGGGTTCGCTCCTGCCGCCAGATTCTTCATACCTTCATTCACCATTGCCTGTGCAAGTACGGTAGCTGTTGTTGTACCGTCTCCGGCAACATCGTTGGTCTTAGAAGCCACTTCGCGAATCAGCTGAGCGCCCATGTTTTCAAATTCATCCTCAAGCTCAATCTCCTTCGCAATGGTAACGCCGTCATTTGTAATTAACGGCGTGCCGAATGATTTGTCAAGAACTACATTACGTCCTTTTGGTCCAAGTGTAACCCTTACTGTATTCGCCAGCTGATTCACGCCTGCTTCTAAGGCTGTTCTGGCGTCGTCTCCAAATTTAATTTCCTTTGCCATGACTAAAATCTCCTCCTTATTCTACCTTCCTGTTCTGCTTCTTACTCTACAATTGCAAGGATATCGCTCTGTTTTACAATAATATAGGTCTCATCATCCACTTCCACATCTGTTCCTGAATATTTGGAATAGATAACTGTCTGACCAGCCTTCACAAGCAGTTCAACTTCCTTGCCATTTGCCATGCCGCCGGGGCCGATAGCAATAATCTCTGCCTGCTGCGGTTTCTCTTTGGACTGTCCTGGTAATACGATACCGGACTTTGTAGTCTCTTCTGCAACTAACTGTTTCAATACTACTCTGTCTCCTAATGGTACTAATTTCATTTTATATTCCTCCTTCACAATTATATTCTTTATTCTGTTAGCACTCGCGAAAAGAGAGTGCTAAACGGTCTAGATATAAAATAGCACTCTCTCTTTATTTTGTCAACACACTTTATTTTAAGTTTAGACTATTTTTATAAAATCCATTCTTAATCTGAAAAACCAGCATATTCCCCAGCCTGTCAAGATACCGTTCCCGGATGACTCCCTTGCATTCTGCGAATTTGTCACCGTCCATAATCTTGCACCCATAGACTGCGTCTAGGGAAATAATGTCCACCTCTTCTCCTCTGAGTAATAATTCTATGCATTCTCTGCCTTCATCATACCCAATGACCTTACAATAATGAATCCTGTCTTCAAATTCTCCTTCTTCCAGTATCATCTGCTCCATCCACAACTCTACCGGACATCCCTCATACATTCGAAATGCCCCTTTCTGCCCTTATCTTCTTAAGCTCTTCAAATACATGATCATTCACGACTTTGATATAGGTTCCCTTCATACCGGAGGAACGGGATTCAATCACGCCTGCGCTCTCGAACTTCCGAAGCGCATTCACTATCACCGAGCGGGTAATTCCAACCCGGTCTGCAATCTTACTTGCCACAAGAATGCCCTCTAAACCGTCCAGTTCTTCAAAAATATGTAAGATTGCCTCCAGCTCGGAAAATGACAGCGTACTGACTGCCGACTGGACAATGTGTCTCTTTCTGTCCTCCTCCGCATTCTCCTCATTTACAGAGCGGAGCATCTCAAGCCCCACAACTGTCGTTCCGTACTCGCTTAATATAATATCGTCAATCTCATATTCTGAATCCTGTTTGTAAATAAACAGAGTACCAAGCCGTTCACCCGCAATCTCAATCGGAGTCACAATTGCCTGATATCTCTTTGACACCATCTCTGAAAACCCTAAAGTCTCCAGATTTACATTCTCCTTTGTCGAAAGAATGCCAAGGAGCCTTTCATTCAGCAATTCATCAATAAATATCCCGACCTCGCCGTTCAAAAGCTCCGTAATCACACCCACGCCGTCACAATAACTAACTCCAAGGACCTTTCCCTTCCTACTGATAACCAGTGCATTGGAATCCAAAATGTCTGTTAATACACTGCAGATATCATTAAAAACCACCTTACTTGAACCATTGTTGTGCAGTAATTTGTTGATTTTTCTTGTTTTATCTAACAATTGTACACTCATTTTTCCTTCACCATCCTTTGTGGGATATATTATCACACAATTCCGACAATTTCAACTATTAATCTCGCAAATCATATAACTTTCTGTCTTTTTATTGCAGTTCACAGGTTACCGACGCAGGCAGCCTGTGAACTGTAACGCCTTTTATTTTACTTCCACGTATCCGCACTGCGCGTCGCCGCAGACAAGCTTATTCCCCTTCTCCAGCATATATCCGCCGCATCTGGGACATTTCTTGTCCGAAGGCTTCTGCCATGACATGAAATCACATTCCGGATTGTCCTCGCAGCCATAGTAGCGTCTGCCTTTTTTCGTCTTCCGGAACACAACGTCTTTGCCGCACTTAGGACAGGCTACGCCCACCTTTTCCAAATATGGCTTGGTATTCCTGCAGTCCGGAAATCCCGGGCAGGCAAGAAATTTGCCGTGGGGACCGTATTTTACAACCATGTTGCGTCCGCATTCCTCACAGATAACATCCGTAACCTCATCTTCGATTTTGACCCGTTCCTGCTCCTGTTCGGCAACCTTCACCGCCTCGTCCAAATCCGGATAGAAATTCTCAATGACTGATTTCCACTCTACCTTCCCCTCCGCTATATAGTCTAACAGACCTTCCATATTGGCTGTAAAATTAACGTCTACAATTGCAGGAAACGATTCTTTCATAATATGATTTACTACTTCCCCGATTTCGGTCATATAGAGATTCCTATTCTCCTTCGCCACATAACGTCTGGCAATAATTGTAGAAATTGTCGGCGCATAAGTACTGGGACGGCCGATTCCCAGCTCCTCTAACTTCTTCACAAGCGACGCCTCTGTATAATGTGCCGGCGGCTGTGTAAAATGCTGTTTCTGCTCAAAATGATCACCGGATAGCTTTGAATCCTTATCCAAAGACTTCAAAAGCACGTTATTTTCCGGCTTTTCTTCCCCTGACTCTACATACACTGTCCGGAAGCCCTCGAAGGCCACCTTAGAAGCCGACACTGTAAACCGGTATTTCCCGGCTCCGATTTTCACAGACGTAGTCTCATATCTGGCCGCCTGCATTCTGCTGGCCACAAAACGTTTCCAAATCAGCTGATATAACCGAAACTGATCTCTGCTCAGAGAGTCCTTCATCATTGCCGGCGTTCTATTTACATCGGTAGGACGGATTGCTTCATGGGCGTCCTGTATCTTCTTGTCATCCTTCTTTGCACGCTCTCCGGAAGAAACATACTCTGCGCCATAATTCTCTGCGATATACGACTTAACCTGTGCGTCCGCTTCCTCTGAAATTCTGGTTGAATCAGTACGGAGATAAGTGATAAGTCCCACTGTTCCATTCCCCTTAATCGTAATTCCTTCATAGAGCTGCTGCGCAACCCGCATGGTTTTCTGCGTAGCAAAATTCAGTGCGTTGGAAGCCTCCTGCTGCATCGTACTGGTGGTAAATGGAACCGGCGCTTTCTTAAGCCGTTCTCCCTTTTTAATATCTTCCACCCGATACTGCATGCCCTCCAGTTCTGACAACACTTGTTCTACCTCGTCTTTTGAGCGGAGCGTCACCTTCTTATCTTCTATTCCATAAAATTTGGCGGTCAGTGGCTTTTTCTCGCCAGCCACCTTCAAATACGCCTCCAGACTCCAGTATTCCTCTGGAATAAATGCATTGATTTCCTCTTCCCTGTCTGCAATAATCCGAAGGGCAACTGACTGAACCCGTCCGGCGCTTAAGCCCCTCTTAACTTTCGCCCAGAGAAGCGGACTAATCCGATACCCTACCACTCTGTCAAGTGCTCTTCTGGCTTGCTGAGCGTCCACCAGATTCATATCAATCTCTCTTGCATTCTTAATGGATGCCTTTACTGCGTTCTTCGTAATCTCATTAAATGTAATACGATAAGTTTTCTTATCTTCCAGCTTCAACGCCTTTCCCAAATGCCATGAAATAGCCTCACCCTCCCGGTCCGGGTCAGTTGCCAGATATACTTTGTCCGCCTTTTTTACTTCCTTACGAAGTTCTGCTAAAATCTCTCCCTTTCCCCGAATAGTAATATATTTCGGTTCAAAACCATGCTCCACATCAATTCCCAGCTGGCTCTTTGGCAAGTCTCTGACATGACCGTTTGAAGCCATAACCGTATAGTTGCTGCCCAAGAATTTCTTAATTGTCTTTACTTTTGTAGGGGACTCTACGATTACCAGATAATGCGCCATCTTCATACTCCTTTTAATTTTGCAGAGTATCCGCAGAACCAAAATATCCGGCCGCTCTTCACAGCCCTGCTCACAGATACTGAACCGCAAATAATATTGCCTGCTGCCAGCAATCCGTCAAATTCCACTCATACTCGTACAAAATAATTTTTTGATATTTCTTGAATCATTCCTTTCATTTCCAAAGAAACCAGAATAGTCATAAGCTCTGTTGTCTGAAACCCCACCTCAGAAAGCAGCATATTCAGGCTTTTTGGAAACAAACCAATGGCATCATACACCAATTTTTCTTTTCTTTCAAGCTTTTTC
>CATJPU010000218.1 GCA_949742505.1 uncultured Lachnospiraceae bacterium
GTCTCACACCTAACCTCCCCTCCAGCCCTATATTGTGCATCATATGACTGTTCGGGTATATTTTTTGCACTACCTAGAATTATAACACATATTTCGTTTACGTCAATATATTTCTGGATTTTTCTACAAAACATGGTTGCAGCGTGTTAAGGAAATGTTAATAAAATCTTATAAAAGTCCTATTGTCCTTTATGAATTATTTGATAGAATATAGACGTAATAAGGAGGCTAAGGTCCTATGGCTGACAAGATACTGATTGTAGATGATGAGAAGGAGATTGCAGATCTGGTTGCCCTTTATCTGGAAAATGAGAATTTTACGGTATTTAAGTTCTATACGGCAAAGGAAGCGCTTCGGTGTATTCGGGAGGAAACGCTGGATTTGGCGATTCTGGACGTCATGCTTCCGGGTGTGAGCGGATTTCAGATATGCAGGAAAATAAGGGAGCAGTACCGCTATCCGGTTATTATGCTGACGGCAAAGGGGGGAGGAGATTGATAAGATTACGGGTCTTACGCTTGGAGCAGACGACTATATCACCAAGCCTTTTCTGCCCCTGGAGCTGGTGGCCCGGGTGAAGGCCCAGCTTCGGAGATATAAGCGGTATAATACGGGGGCGGAGCCGGAGGAGGATATCATCGTACATTCCGCTCTGGTGCTGAATGTACGGACGCATGAATGTACGCTGAATGAGAAGCCTTTGTCCCTGACTCCTACGGAATTTTCAATTCTTCATATTTTGTGCCGGGAGAAGGGAAATGTAGTGAGCGCGGAAGAGCTGTTCCATCAGATTTGGGGAGACGAATATTATAGTAAAAGCAACAATACCATTACGGTGCATATCCGTCATCTGCGGGAAAAGATGGGGGATTCTTTTGAGGAGCCCAAGTATATTAAGACAGTCTGGGGGTGCGGATATAAAATTGAAAGTTGAAAAGTCCAAATTCCAAATGATTGCGGTTGTTATTCTGGTAAGCGTCCTGTTAACTCTGAGTTTATTTTATCTGGTTGATACGTTGTGGAATGGGGTATTTGCAGATTGGTTTATGCGGAATTGTACGATTACTTATGAAGAGCATCTTCCGGGCTCTGAACAGTCCACTCTTGTGACGACGCTGAACTGGTCTGTTATCAAGCGGCTGGCTTTGCGGGCGATGTTTGGGATAACCGTTATTTGTTCCGGCGCCGTAGCGTATGCGGTTCTGATTTATGGAAAGATGAAGGAAGAGCGGACGATTGAAGAAGTGTGCAGAATGTTTCAGGAATACATGGACGGGGAAGGGGAGGCTTCTAAGATATTTCCCAGGGAATATGCGAAGGCTTCCGCTCAGATAACGGAGATTAAGGCGGCTATGCAGCGGCATGAGCAGATTTTGAAGGAAGAGTCTGCCAGAAAGAATGATTTGATTGCGTATCTGGCTCATGATTTGAAGACGCCTCTGACGTCGGTAATCGGGTATTTGAGCCTGCTTAGCGAGGCTTCTGATATGCCAGAGAAGCAGAAGGAGAAATATACCGGTATTGCATTGGATAAGGCAACCCGTTTGGAAAAGCTGATCAATGAATTTTTTGAAATTACCAGATATAATCTGCAGCAGATGGAGTTAGAGGAGGAAACCATTGATTTATATTATATGCTGGCACAGATGACGGATGAATTTTATCCGCTTTTGAAGGCTCATGGAAATACGACTGAACTGAAGGTGGATGAAGATATCGTCATTTTTGGCGATTCGATAAAGCTTGCGCGGGTATTTAATAATATTTTAAAAAATGCGATTGCCTATAGTTATCCGGACTCGGTTATTGAAATCTGGACGGAGGGTACGGCGCAGGACTTGGGCTTGCCATCGCGAAGGAAATCGTCACTCTGCATGGAGGAAAGATTTCTGCGGTAAGCCAGAGAGAATTTACAACCTTTTGTGTGAGTCTTCCCACATAGATTAACGAAATCTCTAGATACCCTTAACCTTTTCTTAGGAATTGAACAACAGAATGTTAAAGTATGGGCGGGTCCCTGTTCTGTAAAATAAATACAGAGCAGGGACTTATTAGTTTGAACGAGTAAAAATTTTCCACCTGTGCAGTTGGGTCAGGCCGCAGAGCGCCTGCCGCCTGACCCAACTGCACAGGTGGAAAATTTTGAAAGAGACAGGGAGGGTGAGTGAGATGACAGGAGACAGAAGCAGAAATATAAAGAACCGGGGACGGGGAAGGAAAGGTGCAGATTCATTTAAGAGAAAAGAAATTCCAGGAGAAAGAGAAGGAGCAGGAAGGAAAGTAAGAAGTGGGGAATATTCTGCAGGAAGAGAGAGAAAAGGGATACAGGGAAGGGAAAGAAGAAACGCAGAATATTCGGAGGAAAGAGAAAAGTATGGGGGATATCCGGGAAGAAAGAGGAGAAGCCCGGATATTTGGGGCAGGAACAAAAAAAGACGGAGAAGAACTTACCGGAGAAGGATTATTCTGACTCTTTTGGCGGTGTTTATCCTGGCGGTTGGAGGCGGCAGGGTATGGTCTTTTTCGGAAGAAGGGCGAAAGTCGTCTGTGAATGAGAATATTTCGGTTAATCTTGAAGAGCTTTATAGTAATAATGTGATTCTTTGCGATGCGGAATCCGGTGAAAAACTGGAGGCAGTGAACGCGGAAAAGAGAATCTATCCGGCGTCGCTTACCAAGATTATGACGGCCTTGATTGCAGTGGAAGAGACGGAAGACATGGATGGGACGATGGTTCTTCCTTCGTATTTCTTCATGGAATTGTACGGGAAGAATGCTTCCATGGCGGGCTTTCTTCCAGGTGAGCAGGTGAATTTGAGGGATTTGCTGTATGGGATTCTGCTTCCTTCCGGAGCGGAATGCTGTCTGGCGTTTGCAGAAGAAATTGCAGGCTCGGAGGAAGCGTTTGCAGAGCGGATGAATGAGAAGGCGAAAGAGCTTGGAATGAGGAATACGCATTTTTGTAATGCTACGGGACTTCATAATCCAGAGCACTATTCTACGGCGGAAGATATGGCTGTGCTTCTTAGGACTGCGTTAAAGGAACCGGAGTTCAGGGAGGCGTTTACCAGCCAGAGCAGAAGTGTGCCGCCATCGGATATGCATCCGGAAGGATTTACCTTTACCAGCACCATGTTTCAGAAGTTGGAGAATCCGGCGGTGGCAGGCGGGGCGATTCTTGGAGGAAAGACCGGGTATACTCCGGAGGCTGGCTTGTGTCTTGCAAGTCTGGCGCAGGTGAACGGAAAGGAGTATATTCTGGTAACGGCAAATGCCGAAGGAAGCCATGATACGGAGCAGTTTCACATTCTGGATGCGGTAAATGTATATAATCAGATTGGAACGGCGGATGAACGGTAGCGCGTCCGGCTTACGGTTCCGCCGGGACGGAAAAGGAAGACGCCAGTGAAAGCAGCAACGAAGACAGCAGCGAAGACGGGGAAGAGCTGACAACCATTCGTCTGGCGGCAGGAGACGCTATGAAGGAAGAACTGATTCATGCAATCAAGGAAGATTTTGAGGCGAAGGGATATACTCTGGAAGTATCGGTGATTGAAGATCCGATTGCGATGAAAGAAGCAGGAAAGGACCCGGAGGCTTCTCTGGCCCGGTTTAGCGCATTCCTGAGCCGTGATCAGTAACCCTTGCGGACAATAATTCGTAATATGTATTACAGTTTTTCTTGACATATTTGGTCTGAGGACGGAAAATAAATGATATACAATAAGAAAAGAGAGACGAAGGAGAAATGGATGGATTTTGTACAATATAAATGCCCTTGCTGCGGAGCGGCCCTTAAATTTTCCGGAACGGAGCAGAAGCTTGCCTGTAAAAGCTGTGGAAATACCTATGAAGTTTCAGCACTGCAGGAGCTGAAACGGTCTGAGAGCACGCCGGGAGAGGAGGCGCTTTCCTGGGAGAACCGCAGGGAAGCTGTCACTGCAAAGAAAGCGGAGGACGGGAGATACATATGCCCTTCCTGCGGAGGGGAAATCGAAGCGGATGAGAATACGGCCAGTACAAAATGTCCCTATTGTGAGAATGTGGTGGTAATTAGGCAGACAGTTTCCGGAAGATTTGAGCCGGATGCGATTATCCCCTTTCAGGTAGAGGCGGACAGAGCAAAGCAGATGCTGGAAAATTTCTGCAAAGGGAAACGTCTGCTGCCGAAGAACTTCAAGGATAAAAGCTATCTGAAGAACTTAAAGGGGTATTATGTTCCTTACTGGCTGTTCGATTGCGACGTCCATGCGGATATGAGCTTTCGGGCTACGAGAACCCGGATGTGGTCGGATTCTAATTATGATTATGTGGATACGTCTCACTATCTGATTAACCGTTCGGGAAATATGAGCTTTTACCATGTTCCGGTGGACGGAAGTATTCAGATGAGCGATGAGACGACGGAATCCATCGAGCCTTTTGACTATAGCGCACTGACTGTCTTTCAGCCTGCTTATCTGGCCGGTTATGAGACCGATAAGTATGATGTGGATGCAGACACTGCCAAGAACCGGGCCAATGAGCGAATATACAACAGCGCCGAGCAGGAAATGTCCGGTACGATCATCGGGTATGATACAGTGAGGGCCACGAACCGTTCCCTGCATTCGGGAAACAGCCGTATCAACTATGTTCTGCTTCCAGTCTGGCTGTTCGAGACGGTATATAAGGGGAAGAACTATCAGTTTGCCATCAATGGACAGACGGGAAAGATGGTGGGAGAGCTTCCTGTGGACATGGGAGCTTTCTGGAAATATCTGTTTGGATTTACAGGATTGGGAACGGCGGTTCTGTCTCTGCTTATACTGCTGGTTGGAGGTGTGTTATGAGAGATGGATATAGGAGATCTTTAAGCCATAGAAACGATAGAAGCCACATGTTTTGGGCGTTTATTTTGCGGATGTGTCTGTGTGTGTGTTTGTGCCTGTGTATCAGTTTGTTTCCGGAATATGAAGCGTTGGCAGCAGAGGGAGATTTGAAAAATTCGTTTTCTGATTTGTCAGGCGCAGAGAAAGTTCCCGGCATTTCAGCAGAAGGATGGGTGCAGGACGGCGCAGGACTTCTGACGGAATCGGAAGAGGCGAAATTAGAGGAGCGATGCAAAGAGATTCTGTCGGAGTATGGTATCAGTGCGGTTATTATTACTACGGACAGATTTGAGGGAAGCGATATTCTGGACTGGGAGAGAAGGCTGTTTGCCGAACAGGGCTTAGGGGCAGGAGAGAATAACAGCAGTCTGATTCTTGGAATCAGCATGGCTGAGCGCGACTGGGGGATTACCGCATATGGAGACGGGGAGAGAATCTTTGGCGCTTATGTGAGAGAAAAGATTGGCGGGGAGATTCTGGATGATTTATCAGACGGGGATTACTACGATGCGTTTGACACTTATCTGGATATGGCGGATACTTTTATGGCCGACGCCAGAGAGGGGAAGATTTACTCAGAGTCCAATCGCTACAGGAAACGGATGAATCCGGCAGTGGTTATTCTGGGGACGGCGGCGTTGTCTTTTATCATATCGTTACTTATCATATTGTCGTGGAAACGTGGAATGAATACGAGGGTATTGCAGGACAGTGCGGGAGCTTATCTGATGCAGGGCAGTTTCAGGCTGACAAAAAGAGCGGATATTTTCCTGTATCATACGGTAAACCGAAGCAGACGGCAAAAGCATGAGAATCACAGCTCCGGGAGTATGAGATCTAGTGGAAATGGGACGAGAGGCAAGTTTTAAAGAGCACATGAAATGTTTGGATATGATCAGTAGAAATATTCAGTTTGCGGAAAAGATGCCAGAAGATTTGTTGGAGAAAACATTGGCTTATGTTAAGGCATTTTTCTGATGAAGCAGGATGAAGACAGGCATATCATGAAAAAGAAAAGGAGAAGCATACTATGGGATTAATTCGGGCAGCAATGAAAGCGGCAGGCAGTACATTAGCAGATCAGTGGAAAGAGCAGTTTTACTGTGACGCGCTGAGCGCAGATATTCTGGCGGCAAAGGGAGAGAAGCGGACGTCGGGCCGTTCTTTTAACACAAAGGGCGAGAGCAATATTATTACAGACGGTTCCTATATTGCAGTGGCGGAAGGCCAGTGTATGATGATTGTAGAGGACGGTAAGGTGCTGGAGGTATGTGCGGAACCGGGAGCATATATTTATGATACGGGCACGTCGCCGTCCGTATTCGGAGGCTCTCTGATGGAAGGATTGGAAGGGCTTGCAAGACAGATGTGGGAACGGTTTCAGTATGGCGGCGGAACAGGAAAAGACCAGCGAATCTATTATTTCAATACCAAGGAGATTCCCGGGAATAAATACGGAACTCCAGGTCCGGTGCCGTTTCGGGTTATAGATTATAATATTGGTCTGGACATGGACATTGCAATCCGGTGCAATGGGGAGTATTCCTACCGGATTGTAAATCCTATGCTGTTTTATACCAATGTGTGCGGCAATATCCAGAGTGTATATACCAGAGACCAGATTGATTCTATGCTGAAGACAGAACTTCTGACGGCACTGCAGCCTGCATTTGCCAGAGTGTCCGGTATGGGAATCCGTTACAGCGCCCTTCCGGGACATACGGCGGAGATTGCGGACGCTTTGAATGATACCTTGTCTAAAAAATGGACGCAGCTCAGAGGGATTCAGGTATTTTCTTTTGGAATTAACAGCGTGACGGCCTCAAAAGAGGATGAAGATATGATTAAGGAGCTGCAGAGGACGGCGGTTATGCGCAATCCGAATATGGCGGCGGCTAATCTGGCGTCGGCACAGGCAGACGCCATGCGGGATGCGGCGAAGAATGCAGGCGGCGCGATGACCGGATTTATGGGAATGGGTATGGCCGGACAGGCGGGCGGCGCCACTGTACAGGATCTCTTTGCGATGGGGCAGCAGACAGCTTCGCCGCAGCAGAATCCCCAGAGCTGGCCGCAGGGTCAGGCGATTCAGCAGAACCAGAATGAGCCGCAGGGCCAGACAGGAACCGGCTGGATGTGCCAGTGCGGTACGGAAAATCATGGGAATTTCTGTACCGAATGCGGGAAGCAGAGGCCAAAGACGGAGTGGACCTGCAGCTGCGGTACAGTAAATCAAGGGAACTTCTGTACCGAGTGCGGGGCGAAGAGGCCTTAAGAAAAATATCTGCTTGTGTGGAAAACTGGCGGCCCTATTTTGGGCAGCCAGTTTTCAACCGCATAGACGTAAAATCTCTCAATTCCTGATAGAGCCGTCCTATGGGAAGCCCGACTACGTTGTTGTATTCTCCCTGGATAGATTTTACATGGATAGAGAAATCGCCCTGAATGCCGTATGCGCCCGCTTTGTCCAGAGGGTCTCCGGTTGCAATATACCGGAGCAGGTCCTCGCGGTAAATGGGGTAGAGCGTTACCTGAGTGCATTCATAAAATGTATTGATTTGTGCTCCATGGATAATGGATACGCCGGTATAGACCTGATGGGTGCGGTCGGCCAGCATGGACAGCATGTCCAGAGCCTCCGATTCGTCGGCGGGTTTGCCGAGAATCTCGTCTTTGTATACAACGATAGTATCTGCGCCGATAACCACGTCGTCCATATCTGCATGATTTTTCCAGACATCCATGGCTTTCTGGCTGGCAAGCTCCATCACGATAGCGGAGGGCTCCGATTCGGTAATGGTCTCCGGTATGCGGGAGGGAATTACGGTAAATGGAATACCGGTGCGTGCGAGCAGCTCTTTTCTTCTTGGAGACGCAGATGCGAGAATATATTTCATACTGGAAACCTCTTTTCTTTTATAAAATACTGATTTATAATGATGACAGGACAGAAGTATGCAGGGATGAATTGATACTGCTGCCCTGTTATTATCATATCATTTCAGATGGAGTTTGAACAGGAGGAAATAGAAGATGTATATCAGTGAGATTGTGACCACAGTTCCCGACAATGTAGCGGAGCGCGTGCCTTTAGAGCAGGAGGTCTATAGGGTATTTAAGAAACTTGGAATTCCTTTTGAACGGGTGGATAATGATCCGGCGGCGTCGATGGAAGAATGCGCGGATGTGGGGAAGGTATTCGGCGCACCTGTGCGCAAGGACGTATTTTTGTGTAATCAGAGGAAGACAAGTTTCTTTCTGCTTGTCATGCCGGAGGAGAAGGCGTTCGATACGTCTTCCTTTAGTAAGAAGCTGGGCGTGTCTCATATGTCTTTTGCTTCGCCGGAACATATGTGGGAACATCTGGGGACAAAGCCCGGTTCGGCAAGCGTGGTAGGGCTTCTGAATGATAAAGACGATTATGTGCAGTTGATTCTGGACAAGGAAGTGGCAGAGGCGGAGTACTTTGTGTGCAATACAGGGATTAATACGACTCATCTCAAGATTAAGACGCAGGATTTAATTAAGAAATTCCTGCCCTACACCCATCACAGGCCAAGGATTGTGGATTTATAGAAATTTTTCTGTTTCCGACAGGCAGTTTCCGGCCGCATAGATAGGAAATTTCTGCTATGATAAAGTGACAGACAGGAGGACATGAAATGAGGCAAATGGGAGCGGAGGAACTGGAGAAGATTCTATCAGCCCGCCGGGAAGCAGAAAGGCTGGATTTATCGGATTTGGAATTTCGGGACATGGATTTTCGCGGAAAGGATCTTCATAATATAGATTTCCGGGTCTGCATGTTTATCGAAGTGATATTTGACGGCGCCGATTTGTCTGCATCCAGTATTGAGAACGCCAGACTGGACGGGTGCTCTCTGCGGGGTGTGGATTTTCGGAATGCTTATATGAAAGGGGCCTGCCTGCGGGGCTGCGATATGACGGGCTGCGATATCAGCGGCGCGAATTTATTTTCTGCGGTGTTAGAGCGGGCGGTATTAGACGGTATCATATCCGATGAGAATACGAAGTGGTTCCGAATGCATTGTCCGGAGACCGGACCGATTCTCGGATATAAGAAATGTGTCAATGACAGGCTGGTACAGCTTCTGATTCCGGCGGATGCAAAGCGGACGTCGGCGACCATGCCCAGCTGTCGGTGCAATAAGGCGAAGGTGCTGACGATTAAAAGCTTCGACGATACGCAGGAATTTGAGGAAGCCTGGTCGCTGGTGGACGAGAATTTTGTGTACCGCAAAGGCCAGTGGGTGGAAGTGAAGGACTTTAATGAAGACCGATGGTTCGACTCCACGACAGGGATTCATTTCTGGATGACCAAAGCGGATGCAATCGGATATTAAAATAGCCGCATTAAAAAAATGGATGATACTCTTAAGCGGGGTATCATCCATTTTTATGTGCAGTATTATTTTGCATTGACAGAGATTCCGTTTACTTCCACTTCGTCGTCAATGGGAATAACCAGACATTTTCGTCCGTCTATCATCCGAATATCAATTAAGTCGGAGCGCTCGGGGTTAACCTGAATCATGACCTCGGGCGTTTTGACGCTGAATTTTCTTGTCTCAGCAATATTGGAGGCGAGCAGGGAGCCCTTCGCGCCGATGGTTTCGTTGTAATCCTTTTCAAAGGTCTCCAGTTTTTCTTCCGGGATACCGCTGGTTGTAAGGAGTTTTCTGACTTCCTGTTTGCCAAGTTCCAGTGGTTCCGGCTCTTCTTTGGCTTCTTCTATCATCTCGTTTAAATTCTCATGA
Source organism: uncultured Lachnospiraceae bacterium (assembly GCA_949742505.1). Classification (GTDB taxonomy): domain Bacteria; phylum Bacillota; class Clostridia; order Lachnospirales; family Lachnospiraceae; genus Claveliimonas. The sequence continues at coordinate 9,651 of CATJPU010000218.1, forward strand.
ATGGTACGGATAACGGAATAATCGCAATCCTCTTTTAACGTATTGACAAGGATATCCTGAAAGGATTCTTTCTGGCTTCCGGCGCTCATTACCTCGCTGCAACCCAGTACGGAAGAGACGAAATAATCCTGAAGCTCTTCCGGTTTCTTCGAGTAAAAGAGAAGATGATGCAGGTCTGCGGCCCGGTCGTTAAATGCGGGGAAGAGGAAGGCGTTCGCCGGTTCTCCCACTACCCAATCGCGGATACGGTCCTGGATGCTGTTGGCGGCCGGGTTGTAGCAGAGTCCGGGCTTGGATAGTGCAACCGGGCAGATGCAGCATAGGATATGCTCGTATACGCTGTCGGAGGCGTCAAACATCTCACTGCCGTCAAGGGCTCTTCCGGGAATGTCGTAAACTGCGTGTATCAGCAGAATCAGATAATGCTCGCCGAAATCATAATATTCGATTACTTTGTCATAGAATTCTTCCACAAGAATATCGTCGGTAAGCCTGCTTTCTTTCAGATGATAGAGAAATTCCTGGGTTCCTCCGGATAGTTCCTGGTCTAAGGGGAATTCCATATGTATCAGATTCTTTCCGATGGTTCCGGAAAGAGCTTTTTTAAAGATATCGAAATATTTGAAGGTCTCCTCTTCGGGAAGAGAGAGGAAGGCTTCTTTAAATTCCAGCTGTTTTTCCTTGTCGCCGTTCACATAGCAGCCGCAGATGCGGGTGATAGCGCAGTTTTCCGGCGTAAATTGTTTGCGGATTTCCAAAACTTCTTTTTTGTTCATAATGCTCTCCATTTCTATTTGTTAAATATTTTCGCCTGAGCGCCGTTTCCGTCAGGCAGCTTCCGTCCGCGCAGGCGTTTTACAGATTTTACAATATAACAGTTATCTGTAGTAACGCAAGTGTTACTATCTTAGCATATCCAAAGATATTTTGCAAAAGGGGCAGGCATAATATTTCAAATGGATGATTACAATGGTAATGATAGGAATCGTTGTGAGGAGATTATGCGTAGATTACTGGCAGTCGTACTTTGTATATTGATTGGAGTGCAGGGAATGATACTGATTCCCGGCGGTATGAAAGTACAGGCAGAGGATATGGCAGAGAATACCGAAGGTAATGAAGGGGAGAATGTCGGAGAAACAGAAGGAAAGACAGAGCAGGGGGGAATAGACAGGGAAGAGACGGGCCAGGAGGAATCAGGCGGGGAAGAAACGCAAGACGAAGTGCAGGACGGGGGCGCGTCGGCCGGGGTGGAGGTCAGCGCGCCGTCTGCAATACTTATGGAGGCGTCTACCGGAAAGATAATCTATGAGAAAGACGCGGATACCAGACGTCCGCCGGCAAGCGTAACAAAAGTTATGACGCTGCTATTGATTTTTGACGCGCTGGCAGACAATCGGATTACGCTGGAAGATGAGGTGCAGACCTCTGAGTATGCCGCTTCTATGGGCGGCTCTCAGGTGTTCTTAGAGCCGGGGGAAACGCAGACGGTGGATACGATGATAAAATGCATTGCGGTGGCAAGCGCCAACGACGCCTGTGTGTCGTTTAAAAATAGCAGACAGTATTTATACCCCGTTGAATGCAGCGGGGTTTTTAGCTTTGCGGCAGAAATCTGGTGTACAAATGGAATGAAATCAGATATATTATATACAGAAGCAAAAGGATAGCGGTACAATTTGACGGGAAGGAATCTATGTGATGGGGAAAGAATTTAATGTAACGGGCGATTGCAAGCCCAAACTTCATTATATGGTGGATATCAGCGGACGTCTGGAAGAGATTGCGCATTTGGTGGAGAGGGGAGAATATTTTACGATTAATCGAGCCCGCCAATATGGAAAGACAACGACTCTGCGTGCCTTGAAGCTGGTTCTGGATCAAAGGTATCTGGTAGTCAGTCTGGATTTTCAGAAAATCGGAGATACCAAATTTCGGAATGAAAATGTATTTTCCATTGCATTTGCCAGACTATTCCTGCGGGCAATACGTGGAGATGAACATGAAAGCGTACAGATGGCGGAAGCGGTAGAAGCATTGTCGAATGCTCTTAACAGCCATAGTGACAGTCTGGAATTGTTAGAATTGTTTGAATATCTGAGTGATATCTGTCTGGTTTCGGCAAGGCCTGTTGTTTTGATGATCGATGAGGTGGACAGCGCGGCGAATAATCAGGTATTCCTGGACTTTCTTGCACAATTAAGGGCTTATTATATTGACAGGGATGTTACCCCTACATTCCAGTCGGTCATTCTTGCCGGAGTTTATGATGTGAAGAATTTGAAGCGCAGGCTTCGGGCAGATGGTGACCATAAGATGAATAGCCCTTGGAATATTGCGGCAGATTTCCATGTTGAGATGAGCTTTTCGGCGCGGGATATCTCCAGTATGGTTAGACAATATGACGAGGATTACCATACTGGGATGGATGTGGAAAAAATATCTGAATATCTGTATGAGTATACATCAGGTTATCCGTTTTTAGTATCCCGCCTTTGCTGGATTATAGATGAAAGGGTAGTGGGAAGCAAAGGCTTTCCGGACAAGCGTGCTGCATGGACAAGGAAAGGGGTACTTGAGGCAGTTAAGATTCTTTTGTCTGAAAAAAACACGTTGTTTGAAACACTTATAAATAAATTGACGGAATATCCTGATTTAAGAGAGATGCTTCATGCTATTTTATTTTCCGGAGACAGAATATCATTTAGCTATGATAATTATACGATAGATTTGGCAGCTATGCTTGGATTTGTCAGGAATGAGCAGGGAACTATGGTGGTTGCAAACCGTCTGTTTGAAACCAGGCTATACAATTATTTTTTGTCAGAGGAAGAGGTGGGCAGCCGCATTTTTACTGCAGGTGCAATGGGCAAGAACCAATTTATACAAAATGGCATTCTTAATATGGATTTGATTTTAAGAAAATTTATGGTTTGCTGGGAAGAACTGTATTGTTCGGCTGATGAAAAGTTTATAGAGGATAATGGACGCAAATTTTTCCTGTTGTTTCTGAAGCCAATTATTAACGGCGCAGGGAATTATTATATTGAATCCAGAACCAGAGATAACAGACGTACAGATATCATCGTAGATTATCATGGAATGCAGTATGTTGTAGAAATCAAAATATGGCGGGGAAATGAATATAACAGGCGTGGGGAAAAGCAGCTTATGGAATATATGGATGCTTATCATGTACAAAAAGGATACTTGCTCAGCTTTAATTTCAATAATAGAAAAGTAACTGGCGCAAATGAAATCCGGCTTGGGGACAGCCGGACAATTTTGGAAGTCGTGGTCTGATAATATCATATCTCGGCAGATGAAGTGCCAGCCTGTCGTCGTCCTTTCGGCAGAATTGTCACGATTTCCGGCATTTTTGGCAATAATGAATATTGACAAAATTTTCCGGGGAGGGGTATAATACATTGTTAGGAAAATGATTGGGAGGGAACACAAGATGAAGAAGCGGATGAATCGTTTGACGGCGGTTATTCTGGCTGTCAGTATGATTTGTATGCTGCCGGGTACAGCAGTTTTTGCGGAGGATATCGCGGAGCAGGACGTCAAAGCAGCAGCCGGAATAGAAGATGTATCAGACGCGGATGCTGAAGAGGCAATCGGGTCAGGCGCGGCAGGCGGGGATGTTGAAGAGGCAGACGGGTCGGAAAGCATAACAGATGAGAATGTTGGAGACGCAGCCGGAGCGGAAGAATTAATTGAAGAAGATTTAGAGCGGACTGACGGGTTGGAAGATACGGCGGATGCGGGCGCTGCAGAGGCCGGCGGGACGCAGGAAGCGGCAGATGAGAACGCTGTGGAAGTTGCCGGAGCGGATGATGAGGTTGTTGAGATATCCGGGTTAAGCGGAGATGTGTTTGACGACGTCAATGGCGGGGACTGGCATGTGCCATACGTCAGCTATGTTTTGAATAAGGGAATTATGACGGGAAAAGGCGAGAATTTATTTGCTCCCTCAGAGAATTTGAGCAGGGCGCAGTTTGCGACGGTTCTGTATCGTATCGCGGGTTCGCCGAATGTTGGCTACAGCGATGTTTTTCCTGATGTACCGGACGGTAAGTTCTTTACTATGCCGGCGATGTGGGCCAGTCAGGAAGAGGTAGCGGTGATTACAGGGTATGAAGACGGCAGATTTGCACCCGGCGATATGATTAACCGGGAGCAGATGGCCACGATGCTGTATCGCTACGCGGAGTACAGGGACTGGAAGGAAGCTGATGAAACTGATGAAAAGGAAGAAACAGAAGCGGCAGAAGCGGACAAGACTTCCGGGTTAGACAAATTTCCTGATACCTGGCAGGTGAGCGACTTTGCCAAAGAAGCGATGGAATGGGCGGTAGGCGCGGGGATTATTACTGGAGACGGGGGTAACTTAAATCCCCTGGGCAACACAAGCCGCGCGGTCTGCGCAACGATGATTCAGCGCTTCTGCGAGAAGTTTATGCCGGGTGAACTGGAAGATATCGAGATGTCTGCCAGCTGCCAGAATGTGAGTATCGGACAGACCAGTGTGGATAACGGAACCTTCTGGGTAAGAGCTGAGGGCGTGAAGGCGTCTATGGATATTCAGAAGATTCAGGCAAAAGTATGGTGCTATGAGGATGACGCCCGCTGGTATACACTGGAGGAACAGCCGGACGGTTCTTACGGAGCCGAGGGCAGCGTTACGTCTCACAAGGTCCGTTTTGGTACTTATTATGCGGAATTTTATGTCATGCTTGGCAACGGAGTCCGACTATACCTGAACTGGTCGGAGGCAGGAATTGACGGCTCAGAAGCGCAGATGCGTGTGCTTGGGCACGTGAATAATATTTATAACGAAGTGGGAAGAGATTTGTACGCCTGCTATATGTGGGTTGTGAACAATGTGAGCTATCTAAGGCTCCCTGATCCCCTTGAGCCGCCGGAAGGGTATACCCGGGCAGAGTGGTACGCGATTATGGCGTATGAGCAGGGACAGGGAAATTGTTATTGTTATGCCGCGGCATTTTATTTTCTCGCAAAGGGTCTTGGATATGACGCTGAATTTATCGAAGGGCGTGTGAAGCTTCGGAGCGGCGGATATAACCGGCATGGATGGGTTATCATTCACCTGGACGGCGCTTCCTATATTTGTGATCCGGAATCGACGAGGGATATTGGAAGGTATAATTTCTATATGCAGCCGGTAGACAGTCCGGTTATGCAGTATGAATGGTAACAGGTAGGTAATATGGTTTTTAGTTCAATGACATTTTTATGTGTCTTCCTTCCGGTTGTTTTCATTTTGTATTATGTGATACCGTCTTTACATATGAAGAACGGGCTGCTAATTCTGGCAAGTCTGTTGTTTTACGCATATGGCGAACCGAAGTACGTGCTGTTGATGCTCATCAGCATAGTTATGAATTATACCTTTGGAAGACTGCTGGATTCAGAAAATGAACGATTGCGAGGGAGGATTGTTTCACTGGCGGTATGTGCCAATCTGAGTCTGTTGATTGTATTTAAATATCTGGACATGGTTCTAAAGACAGCGGGCCAGATTAGTCATAGGGAGATTCCTATGGCTAATCTGGCGTTGCCGATAGGAATTTCTTTTTTTACGTTTCAGGCGTTATCCTATGTGATTGACGTATATCGAAGAGAAGTTGAAACGGAGAAGAATTTATTTCATGTTATGCTCTATATTTCGTTTTTTCCACAACTAATCGCAGGACCCATTGTAAAATATCATGACATTCAGGAGCAGATTAGCAGCCGGAGGGCAGGAATTGAGGAAATTGCATCGGGGATGAGGAGATTTATTCTGGGACTGGCGAAGAAAGTGCTGGTTTCCAATGTTATGGCGGTGACTGCGGATGCTCTGTTTGCGGCGCCGGTGAGCGAACTGAATCTGTTATCTGCGTGGACGGCGGCGCTTGCCTATCTGTTCCAAATCTATTTTGATTTCAGCGGATACAGTGATATGGCGATTGGCATGGGACGGATATTTGGATTTACCTTTCAGGAGAATTTCCGTTATCCCTACATTGCGCAGAGCGTACAGGAGTTCTGGAGAAGGTGGCATATTTCCCTTTCTACCTGGTTTAAGGAATATCTGTATATTCCGCTGGGAGGAAATCGAAAAGGGAAGGCAAGAACCTGTGTGAATAAATTAATCGTATTTGCGTCTACAGGATTGTGGCATGGCGCGAACTGGACATTCCTGATTTGGGGATTATGGCATGGAATGTTTCTGCTTCTGGAAGAGGTGATTTCCGTTAAGAAGCTGCCCGGACTGCTCCGGCATGTTTATACCATGCTGGTGGTATGCGTGGGATTCGTGATGTTTCGCGCGGATACATTTACCCAGGGAATCCGGATGGCGGGAAAGATGTTCGGCGGATGGAGTTTCGGAAAGGTGCAGATGAATCTGGTTCTGCAGCAGATGAGTCCCCTTTTTATTCTGACGGCTGTCATTGCTGTGATTGCATGTACGCCGGTTCTGAAGCGGGCGGAAAGTTGGAGCGGGAAAACGCAGGCGCGCAGGCGAATGATGGAGCCCCTGGGGTATCTGGCAAGTTTTTGTCTTCTGATACTTTGTGTGTTAAGTTTGTCGAGCGGCACATATAATCCGTTTATTTACTTCAGGTTCTAGTACTCCATCCGGCTAGAAATTAGAGTACTAGATAAGCCTTGCATAATTGCGGATTGTGCAAACTAGATTTACATTTTGGGAAGGAGAGTTATGAAGAATACCGGGTATAAATTATTTATTATACTTGTCTTTGCCTTTTTGCTGATTCCGTTTGCCGGGATGTCGTTCTGGGCTACGAATGAGACGACGGAGAATACGGCGCTTGCCGAATGGCCTTCCCTGACGGAGTATGAAGAATACCTTTCCGGAATGGGAGAATATTTTGAGGATCACTTTGCTTTCCGGCAGTATTTTGTTACGGCAAATGCGCTGCTTAGGGGGAAGCTTCTGGGAGTAGGCGCTACGGACCGGGTAGTGGTCGGAAAGGACGACTGGCTGTACTATGCCGGAACCTTGGATGATTACTGCGGGAAGGATTTGTTAAATGAGCGGGAGCTGTATGCGGCGGTACATAATCTGAAGCTGATACAGGATTATGCGGAGGCTCGTGGGAGCAGATTTATCCTGACGATTGCGCCGAATAAGAATAGCTTATACAGTGAACATATGCCGTATTTCTACCGGAAAGGAACGGATACGAATCTGGAACATCTGACGGAGAAGATGGCGGAGGCGGGAATTTCTTATGTTGATTTGTACGAAGAGTTTCGCGAAGAGGATGAAGAGCTGTATTTTCAGAGGGATTCCCATTGGAATAACAAGGGCGCCATTCTTGCCTATGATGCATTGATGAACCGGATGGAGAAAGAGCATGAGACATACTTAAACGTACCTTATGAATTGGAGAAGGTACATACGGGGGATATTGATGAGATGCTTTATCCGCTGGCGGCGGAGCCGGAGGAAGATTACATCTATGATAAGGAATTTCATTATACCTATGTAAATGATGTGACGGACAATATGGACGACTGGATTGAGACTCAGAATCCGGAAAAGGAAGGGCGGCTTCTGATGTTTCGGGATTCCTTTGGGGAGAGTCTTCTGCCCTTTATGGCGGAGGAAGTGGGAGAAGGGTATTTTTCCCGTCTGGTTCCCTACAATCTGACGCAGATAGAAGAGTACCGCCCTGATTATGTGATTGTGGAACGGGTGGAGAGGAATCTTTCGGCGTTTGTAGAGGATGTTCCGGTTATGGAAGGGCCTCAGACGGAAGTGATCTATGCGCCTGAGGCGGAGACGGACTCTGTGCTGGAAACCCAGAAGGAAGGGTCTTATCTGACGGTTAAGGGTCAGATTGACGAAGCATATATGGAAGCTCATACAGAAATATTCGTATCCGTAAGGGATAATGGGACGATGGATACAAGGACCTATCGGGCATTTTACACGACGACGGAAGAGGACGGCGGAAATGGATATCAGCTCTATTTAAAAGGCGGCTCGGTTCCGGCGGGGAATCTGCATATTAGTGTGATTGTGCAGAATGAGGGTCAGAATGTGATTGTGGCTTCAAAAGATATTACGTGGGATTAAGGAGGAAAAGAGATGAAGAAGGTACTGAGGATGCTGCTGCTTGCACTGTGTCTGTGCATTGTACCGGCAGGCTGCGGGAAGAAGGAAGAAGCAGAGGAAACCAAAAAAGAAGAGAAAGAAAAAGTACAGGAAGAGACGAAAGAATATCTGATTATCGGTAATAAGACGGACGAGGCTTATGATATTCTGCTGAAAAACAGTACCGGTAAGGACATTACCGGCATTGCGGTTAAGACGTCGGATAAGACAGAGTATCCTGCCAACATGATGAAGAGCGGCGACGTTCTGAAGAAAGGCGAGACGGCAGAGCTGTTCTATACTCCGGAGGAAGCTGCGAAAGACGGTACAGATGCGGGAGAGGGGGAAGCAACGGGAGATACGTCCGAGGCGGATGATGCGGCAGGGAATCTGGCGGACGCAGCGATTAATCTGCTGTATAACGTACAGGTAACACTGGCCGACGGAACGAAAATAGAGTTAAGTTCGCTGGGGTTTGACGATATTAAAGAGGAAGCAGAGTTATGCCTGGAAGACGAAGTGTGCTTTGTAAAATATGTAAGCAAAGCTTCCGGGGATTCTGTTTCTACGAAAGAACAGGAATTAGGGGCGAAGGTTCAAAGGGAAGCGCAGGCTGAAGCAGAGAAAAAGGCAGCGGAAGAAGCGAAAGCAGCAGAAGAGGCACAGGCGGCAGCGGAAGCACAGGCGGCCGCACAGCAGCAGCCGGCGCCTGCAGAGCCCGCGGCTTCGGGAGGAGGAAAAAATTCGGAACCTGTGTATACGGAACCGGCTCCGGCGCCTGCAGAGCCTGCGCCAGAACCCGCACCGGCGCCGGAAACAGCGCCTGAACAGAGCTCGGAAGGATGTCTTGATCCGGGGGAGCTGGGATTGTAGGGTGAATGCTTACCAGTTGTAATGATTAAAAGTGTGTCAATTCCTGACAGTGCTACAGAAATCGGGAAGGATGCATTTGGCGGATGTTCAAACTTGACAGAGATTACGATTCCTGACAGTGTAAAGAAAATCGGAAGAGGAGCATTCGCAGACTGTGGGATGGAAAAAATCGCTATTCCTGAAGGTGTAACAGAAATTGAGGGCTATGTATTCAGTGGATGCGAAGATTTGAAGGAAATATCCCTTCCAGATACTGTGACAATGATAGGGCAAAGTGCTTTTGCCCAGTGTGCAATGGAGACAATTATTATTCCAGAGGGCGTAACAGGGATAGGCGAGTTAGCATTTGCTGCATGTAAAAACTTAGTCCAAATATCAATTCCAAAAAGTGTGGCAGAGATAGGTGGGAGTGCATTTTCCGGATGTTACAGTTTGCAGCAGGTTGCGATTCCAAAGAATTTAAAAATATTAATTTTGGTACATTTTCAGAGTGTAAAAGTCTGCAGGAAATAGTAATTCCTGAGAATGTGGAAAGTATAGGGAATGATGCATTTTCAAAGTGCACAGGGTTGCAGTCAGTTATATTTAGAGGAAATGCACCTGAGATTAATCATAAGATTCCTTTGTATTATCGGGAAGATTATAAGGGCGTGAAGCCGTTCAGTGGCGTCACTGCAACTGCTTATTATCCATCAGGAAATCAGACTTATACAAATGAAGTAAAATGGGCGTATGGTTCAGAGCTGAGATGGAAAGCACAGGAAGCATCGGAACTGGCGGCATTTACCGATGTAAACAGTGGGGACTGGTATTATGAAGCGGCAGGTTTTGTATCTTCCAGAGGAATTATGACGGGAATGAACCCTTCAGAATTCGGTCCCAGTGTAAAATTATCACGGGCTCAGTTTGCAACAATTTTGTACCGTATGGAAAGCGAACCGTAGGTGGAATATGACAGCGGGGTATTCCCGGACGTGGATGGGGATAAGTTCTATACCTATCCGGCAATGTGGGCGAAGTCAACAGGCGTAATCTCAGGCTATGAAGACGGAAGATTCGGACCGTCAGACGATATAACCAGAGAACAAATGGCAGTAATGATGTACCGCTATGCTAATGTTCTTGGACTGGATACTTCAGCCAGAGGAGAACTGAGCGGATTCCCGGATATGGACCAGATAAGCGGATTTGCAGACGAAGCAGTGAGATGGGCAGTTGGACAAGGGCTGATTCTGGGCGACGGAGGAAGAATTAATCCCAGGGGGACTGCTGAACGTGCTCAGTGCGCAACGATCATTATGAGATTTATGGAGGGTTATGGATTATAGAATTTGATTCAATTAACAGAGAATAGGTATTTTATCAGGGGTAAATCTGTTTGCTTCATCGCAGCAGGCTTGCTCCTGTTTTTTTATATTATACAATATATAGAGTTTATATGGATTAGGACAGACTGTTTCTGGCATAGAATTCTATAACTTTGTATCTATGCAGAGGCAGATTGAGATGAAGAATATATCTGAAAAGCAAAAAGCAGAAGAAAAAAGAAATCATTTACATTCAGAGCAGGTAAAGATTGACAGAGTGATTTATGGAACAAAATCTCTGACCGAATGTATGGAAGCTGTCATTAAGCTTGCTGCTATTCATACTTGAGAATGCACTGTACCGTGACAAAAAAGTAATACTGCAGAAAAAAATTCGGTGTACAGAGGCTAACAGATGGGTTATAATCTCTGTAATAAGATGTGCAGAAGGAGACAGAGATACGGGATGTTGGATTTGATTCATGCAAGACAGGTGTTTGACGAGTATTTAGAGCAGTTCGACAAGAAAGACGGGAAGATTCATTTAAAAATCGTACATACGGAAGGGGTAATCCGGTGTGCACAGGATATTTGCAAAAGAATGAATCTTTCGGAAGAAGATTGCAGACTGGCAGAGCTGGTTGCATTGCTTCACGATATCGGTCGGTTTGAGCAGCTTCGGCTATATGACAGTTTTGAACCGACGGTGATGGATCATGCCGCATTTGGCGTACAGCTATTATTTGGCAGGGAGAAGATGATTCGTCAGTTTATTTCAGAAAATAAGTGGGATGATATTATCCGGCAGGCCATTGCAAGACACAGTGATTTCTCTGTGGGAGAGGGATTGTCTTCGCGGGAATTGCTTCACGCACGTATTATCCGGGATGCAGACAAGCTTGACAACTGCCGGGTGAAGCTGGAGGAAAAGATGGAGGTAATGCTTGAATGTTCGCCGGAGGAAGTGGGAAGTCAGGCCATTTCTCCGGAGGTGTGGAGAGCGTGTCTGGAACATTCTTCCATCCATGCCGCCAGCCGGAAGACAAAGATAGATTACTGGATTTCCTATATCGCATATTTCTTCGATATTAATTATCGGGAGACCTGTGAGATTATTCTGGAGAATCATTATGTGGATAAGATTATAGAGCGAATCCCGTACAGCAATCCGGATACAGAGAGGAAGATGCGGGAACTAAAAGGGATGTTAACGGCTTATTTGAAGAATTCTTAATACATGTTCTTCAGGCTGGCGGACTTCGTCCGGCAAAGTATACCCTTCGGGCACCCCTAATGGCTATGCGGCTGTTTCATAAAGTATACCCTTCGGGTACCCCTAATGGCCATGCGGCCGTTTTATAAAGTATGAAAAAGAAGGTGGAGAAGATTATGAAAGAGAAGAATAAAGCGGCGCTATATCTTCGTCTGTCAAAGGAAGACAAAGATAAGCTGACGAAGGGGGACGACAGCGCCAGCATTCAGAATCAGAGGCTTCTGCTGACGGATTACGCTCTGCAGCATGATTATCAGATTACAGAGATATATTCGGATGTGTAGAACCAGACTTTGATACAATTTAATGCGGTGTAATGGCTTGAAATACGCTAAATAAGGCTTGCGGAATGGTGAAAACCATGTTTTGTGAGTCTTATTTTTGTGGACCGGTAGAGACTTGTTTTCATCATTTGTCAGGGGTGTACGGTTTCTGCACACCCCTTGCCAAGGCGGACATACACCCCGTACACCCTTTGAGGGCAAAATTAAAAAGTATTAAGCGGTAAAGAAAGCTGTCAATCATGCTGACAGAAAATCCCTATGGCGGGGAAGCCATGCTGGTATCAGTCGTGGAAGACGCCGACGGCGGAAATTACGGCTGTTACAATGCCGCCCGCAAGTCCCGGGATCGCCGCAAATCCCGCATAATGGAGCATAAGCCTCCCCTTTTTATAGCCCAGCGCCGAGAGGGTTCCGAGCATCCGCTGCTCCGATTTTACCTTGCGGCTGATGATAATGCTGATCAGGACCACCGCTACCAGGGGCAGAATGCATAAAAGGACATAAGACATAACGATAAACATCTGTGCCTGCTGCTCCACCATGGTAATGCGGGGATTTTCTTCCGCCGCCAAATAGGAGCGCATATAATACCGCTCATGTACAGCCTTCCGAAATCCTGAGACGTCGGAATCCGGGCGGTACCTTACCAGATACTGGCAGCTCGTATCACCCAGGGATTCAAACTCCCGATCCGTCATGCAGCAGAGGTAAAATGTGGATATATTCTTATAGGAATCATCTTCGTTTTCCAGCATATACAGGTAATCCGGCCGCTGCATAAAACCGACGGCCATATATTCTTTCCCGCCGATTTTCATACCGTCGCCGATTTTTATGCCATTTTCCACAGCATATCCCTCGGACAGGACGATTTCGCCATCCTCTGCCGCATCCTTCCCTTGGGTAATCTCATATAAATCAACCGTTTGGGTCCTGTCAAATATGCGGGCGGTAACGCCGTCTGTTTCGATATTGATATAACGCTGTTCTTCCAGTGTTACATCATATGTATCCGCAAGTTCCGAGAGCCCCTCTTCAGGGATTTCCATATATGTGCTGAAATGTGCATCTTCCATTTTATTCCGCTCATAAAAATCCTCACTGAACGTAAGGATTGCATTTCCAGCAATGTTAAACAAAAAATACAAAAGCAGCGTTACAACTGTCAGCACTGTCGAAGAAAGATAAAAAGACCGGTTTTCTTTTATACTGCGCGGGTAGCGTCTGTTCAGCTTCATCCGAAAATCCCCCTTACAGCATATTTAAGAGCATACTTTTCCCGGAGCCGGACGGGCCTAAGACCACGCATATTTCTCCCTCGTTAAGCGTAAGCTCGGCGTGGTCCAACGCATAAACTAACGCTTCCTCGCCGCCGTATGTTTTTACTGCATTTTTTAAA
>CATJPU010000219.1 GCA_949742505.1 uncultured Lachnospiraceae bacterium
AGCACTAAGCAGAACCTTCCGGGTGCCGTGAGGGCGCCTGGGCTGAGTTAACTGTCAAGGTAACGTTCATTGGTTTAGTTCGAAGCGCAATGCACAAAAGAAGAATGGAATGAGCCCTGCCCATAACTGATTTACAGCTATGGCGCAAGGCTCTTTTTACTCTCTTCTTTCTTTCGTTCCCTAAGCTCCTTAAAAAAGCGTTTCATCAGTCCGCTGCATTCTTCCTCCATCACGCCTGTCTCAAGTTCCGCCTGGTGGTTAAATTCCGCCACATTCAGCAGATTCAAAACAGACCCCGCGCATCCGGCCTTCGGGTTCATGCATCCAACAACCACTCTGTCTATCCGGGATTGTACAATCGCGCCCGCGCACATCTGGCAGGGTTCCAGCGTCACATACATCGTGCAGTCCTCCAGACGCCAGTCTCCGGTCTTTTTGCTGGCCTTGCGGATCGCGGTAAGCTCCGCATGGGCCAGCGGATTCTTATCCGCATTCCTCCGGTTATAACCCCGGCCGATGATTCTGCCATCCTGGACAATCACGCAGCCAATCGGAGTCTCCTCCAGAGCATATGCCTTCTTCGCCTGCCGGATAGCTTCCTTCATATATTTTACGTCCTCATTCGTCATGCGAACACCCTCTCTCTGCGCGTCCTTCTAGAGCGAAAAATGATTCATCTTTCTGACTCTCCTGCACCAGTATCCAAATTCATCTCCCGATTCTTTCTCATCTGACGAAAGCTCTGCGTCAATATCCCCCATGGGTATGAATCTGGGAAATCCAAATGCTTCCGCCGCCTTTGCCTCCCTGTTATGATAAATCCCCGGAACTCCAAGCCACAGCTCGTCGCCTTCTTCTATCAGCATCAGATGATGGTAATTATAGCATCCATGAAGAAGAAAACTGTTATTGGCTAACCGCCATTCACAGCGGGGAAGCATGGCGATATCCTGCCTGCAAATCTTTTTACACTGTCTTGCAGAAGGGGTTATATAAGCGTCTACTTCTTCTGGCAGCTCCCTATCCTGCTCCAATCCTGTACCGTCCCCGCCGGAAATACATTTTTCTTCTGCTATCCCGATTCCCCACTCAGATTCTCCAGACTCTTCTTCTGGATTCCGGCTCACTCCTGCTTCCGCTCCTCTTCCAGTCTCTGCATTTACAACTTCTCGTTCTGTCCATTCTGCATCTTCTGCCCCATTCTCTTCCGACGCCGTTCCTTCTTCTGCGGAATCTTCAACGACCTTTTGTCTGACCGCCTCCGTCATCGTAAGGGGGATCACTTCTACTTCCTTCCACTCCTGCATCTGTTCTACATGAACCGGATGATCGCTCCACACCGCGGCAAAATGCCGTCCGCCTTCCGACTTCATAATGATTCCCTGTATCTTCGGATAGTCCTCCGGCTTCCCGGTATCCTGTCCGGTAAATGTCAGCCGGTAATTTACCGCAGGATTAATATTGGTAATCATCCCCTGAAAAATCCCCACCGGCCTCTCTGGTTCTTCAAAAAAAATATAGAGCCTTAACTCCGTCTCTCTTCCAAGCTGAAATCCCTTGCCATGTATGTGTACTGTTGTCTGTTCTTCATCCCGTTCTACTTTCACAAATCCCACGTTTCGGCTTATCTGCCCCTGCTGGTATTCGTATAGATATCTGATAAACTGCTCCATGCCGCCACTTCCTGTTCTGATGTATTCAAAACAGTTTATTCATTCCTGCCCGCAAACATTCCTGCGATTTCGTATACCGGACCTCTTATATCCAGCATTCTGGGAAATAGCTGAATAAATGGCAAGTCATATTCTCTCCTTATCTTAATACACATTAGATGTCAGTTCCTGATACAGCCGTCTCGCATAACTGTCCGTCATACCGCAGATATAATCTGTTGCAAGCAGCAGACGCAGATACAGCCTCTGTACATCATTCTTTCCCTTGGCATGATAATGATAAGCATTTTTATAGTTGCTGGAAATAAAGGATACCAGCCGCCTGTCAATTGCCCCCGGCTCCTGTTTCGGATCATCATAATTTACCACTGCGCCGATAAAACGCTCCAACAGATAATTAATCATCACGCTTTCGGAGACTTCTCTCCGGTAAATAGTCTCGGAAGTAAATACCTCCCGATATGCAAGGCCGCCCAGAAGCTCCATGAGTTCTTCTGCAAACGTGCCATGGAATAAATCATACCGGTATGCGCCTTCCATAATTTCCTGATAGTTGGACGTAAATCCAAAGGTAGCGCAGTTAATTAGGAATCCCTGCGTCTTCACAATCCAATTCTTAATCGCGTACTCTTCCGGATTCTCCGCCTGAATCCTCTGGCCCCTCTCATACAGTTCTTCCAGTTTCTCTGAGGGAACAAAGGAATTTCCTTCCTGACGCCAGGCCGCCTCCATTTTCTTCAGCTCTTTGATTAATTTGCGGTAAGAGATAAATCCCTTCACAAAGGCGTCTTCAATATCCGCCGTCTTATATGCAATATCATCCGCCGCCTCCAGAATAAATGCCAGCGGATGACGGCATCCATTTGTTCCCACCGCATGCGCAACTTCCCGGAATATCTCTTCGTCCGCATAATAATAGCCAAGCTTCTTATCCTTAATATTACCGCTATTACGATTCATCTCTATAGAAGACACCGGATATTTGACAATCGTACTAAGCAGGGCATACGTCAAATCCATCCCCCTCTCATCTACCAGATAATGAAGCTTCGTAACCAACCGAAAAGCCTGTGCATTTCCCTCAAAATGATATAAATCTTCCCGCATCTGCGGCGCAAGTACCTCATCCACAGGTTTTCCATGAAATATCAGCCTGTGCAGATTCTTTCCAAACCACTCCCGAATCGCCTCTTCACCGAAATGACCAAAAGGCGGATTGCCAATATCATGAATCAGACCCGCGCACTGAAGGATATTGCAAATATCCTCCTTCATCTGCAGCGTAAATACAGCGTCCTTCTTATCCGCCAGTATATTCTCCCCAATATTCTGCCCCAAAGACTTGGCAAAAGAAGATACTTCCAGCGAATGGGTCAGTCTTGTACGAACAAAATCACTCTTATCCAGCGGAAATACCTGCGTCTTATCCTGCAGACGCCGAAAAGAAGCGCTGCCGATAATCCGGTGATAGTCCTTCTCAAATTCACTCCGAAGATCCGCCGCCTTCCCGCTTCTCAAACCGGCTTCTCCTGCCCGGTGTCTTTTCGCAGACAGCAATTGTATCCAGTTCAATTCTCTCACGCCTTCCTAATCCAGATAAATCGGCGGCTCGTAATCCTTGCCAAGCAGAGCCCGTTTACGCTCCTGATATCCTAAGAATGCCCATTCCGTCATATCTGTCCATCCATGATCCCTGCGATCGTATAACTGTACATAACCAATGCGCTTCGGATGCATCCGCACACTATTAGTCTCGTATTCATGTCCTGTATATGGATTCCTCTCGCCCCGGGTCAGATCCTCTGCATCCTCGTCCTCTTCAATCAATTCCTCAATTAGTTCTTCTGTCGTCGGCTGCACTTCACTGCTCTCTGAAACTGCCGTCTCTTCTTCCTGAGACTCCGCCTCTGCCTCCTGAGAATCTATATAATCATCCTCTAATTCTTCCATCGTCGGCTCCCTGAGAATCACCTGCTCCACAATCTTCGCTTCCTCCTGAAGCTCTTCCTTTCTCTCTTTCTTCGTCCTCCGCTGGAACATAGCCCGCCATCCGGTAATCTTCTTCTCTTCATGAACCGGCTCTTCCAGCGCCTTAGCCGCTTTGGCCGCCTTCTCCGCCTCCAGCTGCTGCTCAAGAAGCTCTCTTTCCTTCTCCAGTTCTTCCATCTCGCGAAGAAGCTCCTCCACATCTACTTTCGGTTCCGTCTCATTCATTGAAACTTCTACCGGTTCTGAGATCTCTGAGGCATCTTCTGATGCAGATTCCTCCTGCGCAGACTCCTCCGACCATATCTCCGTATTCTGAACAGCCTTTTCTTCCTGCATTACACCGACGGCATCCTCTCCGGCAGTTTCGCCAGAAATATCTGTATCATAGCCGCCCTGCCCGGAAACAGCCATATCAGAAGTCTGATTCTCCGAAACCTTCGTCTCCACAGTCTCCTCTTCTTCCTGAACTTTCGGAAGCCTTGCCGTCTCCTGACGCACCAGTTCCTCATGAATATCTATATAATCTCCGAGAGTCATTTCCCGCTCCACCGGTTCTCTGTACATCTCCGACGGAACCTGCTCAATAGCTTCTGCCAGGCGCTCCGCCTCTTTTGCCTTCTTTTCCTTACGCGCTTTCGCTTTGGCCATACGTACGCTTTCTTTCGTGGCCTTCATGGCCGGCTTGGGCTGCTCGCCCTCCTTCGTACTCTTAACGTCCTCCCCTGTCTTCGCTTCTTCCGGCGCTTCGTCTTCCAAAAGGATACTCAAACGAAACGGACACTCCAAAATCTCCGCAATCATACGCATGTCCTGCTCCTGAAAATTATCGCGCCCCAGTCTCTGAGTAAGATTCTGGCGGGACATCTTCTTCCCGGTTCTCTTTTCAATTATCTCTGCAAGTTCTTTGATGGTCATGCCCTTCCGGCTTAAGATAATCTTGACTTGTTCTCCGAATGTTAGATCCAGCATAATAGACTCCTCCTTATTAATCCCCTGCCCGCACTTTCCCGCAACGGCTCAAAGACAGAAGCTTCCTTCTGTCTGAAATACCTGCTCCTGCCGGAGCCGGCGGACTTCGTCCGGTAAAGTATACTCTCCCTCGTATGGGTCTTCCCCTCGCAACTTTCTTTGTAAACAAATAAGTTGCTTAATAAACCCATTTCCACTTCTCTATTCTAGCAAATGAATACCTGTTCGTCAAGCAGATGAAAACAAAAAGCAATTTACTACGTAACAGTTCTCCCGTCGCCCGCTCCGACCTGCAAACTGTTACTTTACAGCTCAATGATTCTTAATTCAGAAAACTCCGGGCTGGTACTGCACACAGCGCACTTGGCGTCTCCCGCTTCCAACTCATATTCATGGTAATAATATGTCTCCGGATACGCTTCCGGCTGGCGAATCAATACCGGACTTCCTTTTTCTATCCGAATCTCAAAGCTTTGAAGCTCCAGCCGCAGTCCCTCCCTGACCGCTTTGACAAAGCTCTCTTTCAACACCCAGTACCGGTAAAACGCTTCTGCTCTGCGCTCTTCAGTCTCCTGCCCCATAATATATGCTTCCTCTGACGGACAGAAAAATCTCTTTGCGACTCCTGGAGGAACCTCTTTTATCATCTCCACATCACAGCCGAGTTTAACGGCCATCCCTTTATCATAAGCACACACGCCGCCGCTTTTTACAAAATCTCCATTTTTCCTTCCGCCGTTATTTCCCCTGACGTCTGCCGCACACATTGCATACCTTCCGGAATGGGATAAATTATATACGGCGCAATCCGAAAATCCATATCTTTCCTGCATCTTCTGATACAAAATCCATGCCCCTGCGCTCTGGGCTCTCTTCAAATTCTTTAGCTTGTCCGCCTTTTCTTTTCGCCACTGCGGAAGCCTGTCATAATATCCCTGATAAATTCCTTCATCCAGAAGCGGCGTCACATCTCCAATCCATGTCTGAATCATCCAATTCCCCATTTCCGCTAGATTTTATTCCTCTTCCATAAGGCAGGATGAATCATCAAAAGTCGATCCCTCGACGCGCATGCCCGAATAAATCTCAAACTCCGCCGCCCCACCTTCTTCTTTCCTTTCCTGGGACTGCTGCTCTTTCAATCTCCTGCTAAATAGATTAAATAAATTCACACATTCTCCTCTCGATTCAAACCGCTCTTATCAGCTTACAGCATTAGCCTTCCCGTTCCCATAACTGCTTCATCCGCTCATCTGCCCAAACAACCATATTTCGGCCATTTTTCTTTGCATCGTACAGCATCGTATCTGCAACTTTTAGATAAAAATCGTAGGAACTCTCCTTTTCAGGCAAAACAGTAACGCCTCCCACGCTGACCGTAACGCACTTAGATACGGAAGGGTCGATACTTGCGTCTATTAGCGATACCCGTCAGCTGATCAGTCATGGACTGCCGCTCAACTTGTCTGCGATATTGATATAGCTTGATATGCGTATTCACCCTTGCCTTCACAATCAAAGCATTAAACGGTTTTGCGATATAATCGACAGCGCCTAAAATAAGCCCGCGCTGTTCGCTCGTTACATCAGAAAGGCTGGTAATCAAAATTACTGGAATACTTTGAGTAATAATTTCTTCCTGTAATTTTTTTAACAGCGTAAAACCATCCATTCCCGGCATCACTACATCTAACAGAATTAGCGAGAAATTCCCACCATTTGCGCGCCGCAGGCCATCTTCCGCTGTCTGAGCAATCGTAATATCGTATTCTTCCTCCAGAATGTCTTTTAATTGGGCCGCCTGCACAGCGCTGTCATCAACAATTAAAATCTTTTCCATTATGACAACCTCTTCCAAAACAATTAATAAATGCATCTTTCGTAGTCTATTTCCATAGATACTACCATACATTCCTGTGTAAACAAACATTCACTGCCTGAACACAGATTATACACGAATTTATCATTCTTTACAACACTTTTTATCTCTTGCTGATATTGTATGCACAAGCATAGGTTTCTGTTCACTCCGTTCACAGCAATTAGCAGAAAGACCCGTCGCTGCAGATCCCTTGGACGATATTTTTAAGAATATTGTATGCTCTGTGCCCGATACAGGAAAGTCACTGGAAGGATACCGGGCGGAAAGGATAAGGGAAAGATATGAAGCTATTAATTGATACCAATGTGCTTCTTGACATGGTGTTTAAACGTAATGGCTGTGATATTTCCATGGAACTATTCAGACAGATAGAGATGTAAATCATGTTTTAGTGGCAGGGCAGGCTTCTGCATGGAGCCCACTCAATAGGCAACAGTTCAGCCTTTGGCTGAACTGTTGCCCCGATAGTACATTTATAAAACCCTCCTCAAGATTCTCAAGAAGCGCTCTTCATGCTCTTGATTACCTTCAGTCGTGTAAATTCCTCCCGTTCCTTCTCTTCCAGCGCGTTATTGATGTTCCGCACCAGCTCCGTATACATAGGAATGGTAATATTCTTCAATGCATTCGCCCGTTTCTGGGTCTTCTTGATATTCCCGGCCAGCCGGTAAGCGGAGTTTTCCACCGCCGAAAGCTTAATCGTTAAATCCTTCACTTCCCGGAAAGCCTCTCTGGCCATATCAATGGACTCCCTTGTACTGCTGAACGAATACGTCAGATTATTCTGCTTCTCATCGTACCTTACCAGCGGAATCTCCGTTCCCATAATACTTCTGGTCTGGATTCGTATAGACTCCTCGATGGGAACGGTAAACGCCAGCTCCTGCACCTTGCTGATGCCATGCTCGATATTCGCCCGCTGAAGACATGCATAGGCTTTAGTAAACGTAGTATCAATCTGCTCCTGTATATCCTTTGCCTCGTCAATCAGGGCCATCAGTTCCTTCAGAAGAACATTTCTCTTCTTATCCATCAGATCAAAGCCCTGACGGGCAAGCGCCAGCGAATTTTTCGCCAGCATCAGGTTACCTTTCGTCGGAAATTCCCTTGGATCCATCTGAAGGCTCCTTTCTGTATTTCTCTATAATCTTCGTGTCAATACGGTCCAGTTCTTCCCTCGGCAGAATCTCAAGAAGCTCCCAGCCTAAATCCAGCGTATCCTGAATAGTCCGGTTCTCCGCCATGCCCTGCCCCACATAACGTTTCTCAAATTCCCGTCCGAATTCCAGATACTTCTTATCCAGATCCGACAGTTCATCCTCGCCGATAACAGAAGCCAGATTCCTTGCTTCTCCCACCTTCGCATAGGATGAGAATAACTGGTTTGCCAGATCCTGATGGTCATCCCTTGTGTAGCCTTCACCGATGCCGTCCTTCATCAGGCGGGACAGCGACGGCAGCACGCTGATGGGAGGGTAAATTCCCTGCCCCTGCAGATTGCGATCCAGCACCACCTGCCCTTCGGTAATGTACCCGGTAAGGTCGGGAATCGGATGGGTAATATCGTCGTTCGGCATGGTCAGAATCGGAAGCTGAGTCACAGACCCCTTCGCCCCCTGTACGATTCCCGCGCGCTCATAAATCGTTGCAAGCTCGCTGTACAGATATCCCGGATATCCTTTTCTCGACGGAATCTCTCCTCTGGAGGAAGATACCTCGCGCATCGCCTCCGCAAAGGACGTCATATCCGTCAGGATAACCAGAATATGCTTATCGCACTCAAAAGCCAGATATTCCGCCACCGTAAGGGCAACCTTCGGCGTAATCAGACGCTCCACCACCGGGTCATTCGCCAGATTCAGGAACATGCACACATGATCCGATACGCCGCTCTCCTCGAAGGTCTTGCGAAAGAAATCCGCCACGTCATGCTTGACGCCCATAGCAGCAAACACAATGGCAAATTCTTCCTCTGAATTATCTCCCAGAGACGCCTGCTTTACAATCTGTGCCGCAAGCTGGTCGTGAGGCAGACCGTTTCCGGAAAAGATCGGAAGCTTCTGCCCGCGAATCAACGTGGTCAGTCCGTCAATCGCCGAGATTCCGGTACGGATATAGTTCCGGGGGTATTCCCTGCGGACCGGATTCAGCGGCAGACCGTTGATATCCCTCTTATCTGTGGAAAACAGAGAGCCAAGGCCGTCGATAGGCTCGCCCACTCCGTTAAAGGTCCTTCCCAGCATATCCGGAGACACCGCTACCTCCATGGGATGCCCGGACAGCTTCGTGTGGGTATTCGTCAGAGACATATTCTCCGTTCCCTCAAATACCTGAATGACCGCCTTATCGTCATTCAGCTCCACAATACGGCCCATCTTCCGCTTATTTCCGTCAATTACAAATTCTACGATTTCATCAAAAAACGCATCCTGCAGTCCCTCAAGGACAACGAGAGGACCGTTGATATTACTTAAGCCAAGATATTCAATTGCCATAGCCTCTCCCTCCTTCTATGCGTTCTTTTCCAATATACGGTTATAGAAATCATCAATATCCTGTTTATACATATCCAGCATCTGAAGATTATCATTAGGAACGTCATACTTGACGGCAATGACCTTCTCAAAGATTCCCTCCGCCTTCAGAAGCGACATGGGATGCCCCATGGCCACCAGTTTCCGGCTCTTGCGATACAGATACAGAATCACGTCCATCATCTTAAACTGCTTCTCCATGGACACGCAGGTATCATCCTTGTGAAATGCATTCTGCTGCAGGAATCCTAAGCGAATCACCCGGGCAATCTCAAGCACCAGCTTCTGGTCGTCGGGAAGTACATCCGCGCCAATCAGCTTGACAATTTCCATCAGATTATTTTCCTGACTGAGAAGTCCCATCAGCCGGTTCCTGTAATCCACAAATTTCGGCGATACATGATCTGCATACCAGGCGCTCAGTTCCATCGTATACTCGCTGTAGCTGGTCAGCCAATGGATTGCCGGAAAATGCCTCGCATAAGCGAGGGATTTATCCAGTCCCCAGAAACAGCGCACGAAACGCTTGGTATTCTGGGTAACCGGCTCGGAGAAGTCTCCTCCCTGGGGAGATACCGCGCCGATAATCGACACCGAACCGGACGCTCCGTTTAAGGTCTGCATCATTCCCGCCCGCTCGTAGAAAGCCGACAGTCTCGACGCCAAATATGCCGGGAAGCCTTCTTCCGCAGGCATCTCCTCCAGACGTCCGGAAAGTTCTCTTAAAGCCTCCGCCCAGCGGGATGTAGAGTCCGCCATAATTGCCACGTCATATCCCATATCCCGGTAATACTCCGCCAGCGTCAGCCCTGTATAAATAGACGCCTCTCTGGCCGCAACCGGCATGTTGGACGTGTTGGCAATCAGCGTCGTCCGATCCATCAGAGGGTTCCCCGACTTCGGGTCAATCAGCTCTCCGAACTCCTCCAGAACCTGCGTCATCTCATTTCCACGCTCGCCGCATCCGATATAAATAATAATATCCGCATCCGACCACTTGGCAATCT
Organism: uncultured Lachnospiraceae bacterium; assembly: GCA_949742505.1. Taxonomy (GTDB): domain Bacteria; phylum Bacillota; class Clostridia; order Lachnospirales; family Lachnospiraceae; genus Claveliimonas. The sequence continues at coordinate 10,055 of CATJPU010000219.1, forward strand.
GATGCTGGGTCATGGTCTTTCCTGTTCCGAATCCTCCGGGAATCGCAGCCGTTCCGCCCTTGGCAATGGGAAACATGGTATCCAGGATACGCTGCCCCGTTACAAGCGGAATACTTGCCGGATATCTCTGACTCACCGGCCTTGCCACACGAATCGGCCATTTCTGAGTCATGGTAAGTTCCCGAATCTGCCCGTCCGGAAGCTGCACCTTCACCAGCACGTCCCGAATCGTATATTCTCCATCCGGAACAACTTCTACTACTTCAGCCGACTCTACATCCGGCGGCACCATGCATTTGTGCACAATCGCCCTGGTTTCAGGGACCTCTGCAATAATCGCCCCTCCATGCACCAGATCTCCTTTTGCTACGGTAAGATGGGTCTGCCATAATTTCTCTGTATCCAGAGAATCCACAGAAACGCCCCGGGCAATAAACGCGCCGCCCGTATCCGCAATCCGCTCTAAGGGCCGCTCGATTCCGTCGAAAATATTGTTAAGAATCCCCGGCGCCAGCGTTACAGACACCGGCGCGCCGGAGGACTCCACCTTTTCCCCTGGCCGTAAGCCGGAAGTCTCTTCGTATACCTGAATGGTAGTCCGATCCTTATCCAGGGAAATGACTTCGCCAACCAGCTTCTCTTTTCCCACATAGACCATCTCCGACATTCGGAAACTGCTCTTTCCTTTCAGATAGATGACAGGTCCGTTAATACCATAAATCACGCCTGTATTTTTACTATCCAATGCCCACACCTCCTCTGAACAGGAATTTCTGATACTCATTCTCAAGAGCCCCCTTATATGCATGGTCAATCAGCACATTGCGGCCATGGACAACCGCCCGGACTCCTCCTACGAAATCCTCCTTGCTGACTGTAAGCTTCATACCAGTATGCTCCTCCAGATAATCCTTCTTATCCGCATCCGTCGGATTTATATATATGGTAAGTTCCTCGCCATTTGCAAACCGAAGCGCCTTCTCAATATAACGCACCAGAGCTTTCCGGTACGCATCCGTCTTCATATATTCCTGGAGCTTCTTTTCCACTTCTTCAAACAGCTTCTTTTTAAGTTCCTTCTGACGCTTACCGTACTCCCGCTTCAGCTCAATCTGCGCGCGGGAAGCCGCCATATTCTGCTGTTGCCTGGCATTGATCAACTCGCCCCGGATACGCACCTCCGACTGCCGGAGAGCCTCGTCTCTGTGCTGGTTAAAAATACCAGACAGCATCTTCTCATGCTGCTTCGTAATCGAATCCGCCTTAAGCCTCGCCTCTTCCATCGCCGCTTCCTGTATATGCGCAATTCTTTCTTCTATCGTCAAAGCCTCTCACCTTCTTCTCTAAAGTCTAAGCTATTCATCTTTCAGATTCATAGCTATGGAATCTGTCCGTTCCAAATCGCCTGCGGCGAGGAACAGATTCCCTCCTGGCTAAATTTACACGTTCTCACGAACTTTGCAGCTAGTGCAAAGTCCTGAACGAAACTATTACAGTTTCAGTCCAATCGCTTCGTTTACATAGGATGTGATAAAGTCTTTCTTACGTCCGGTTCCGTGTCTGTCAGGAATCTCAATCAGCAGCGGCATGCTTCTCTCCAGTTTAATCTCATCTAAGAGCTCTGGAAATTCTCTTCCCAGCCTCTCTGTCAGAAGTATAATGCCCACTGACTCATCCTCCATAGCCGACTCGATGGTTCTCCGAAGTTCATCCTTTTCATGAACTACAACGCCGTCCACACCTGCCAGCCGCATTCCTGTCAGCGTATCAACGTTATCACTAATCAAATACATCTTCATCTTACAGCTTACCTAAAATCATGAAAGAAATAATCAGACCGTAAAGACATACACCCTCTGCCAGACCCACGAAGATCAGCGACTTACCAAGAGCGCTGGAGTCCTCGCTGATTGCGCCGAGAGCTGCGCTTGCCGCGCTTGCAACGGCAATACCGCCGCCCACACATGACAAACCGGTTGAAAGTGCCGCGGCCAGATATCCGAATCCAACTGCATTATCTGAAACAGCAGCCGCCGTCTCTGCAGCCTGTACCGGGGTTCCCGAAAACATCATAATCCCTGCAATGACAAAAGAGCTGAAAAAGAAAAATGCATTCGCCCCAATTGTCCTCTTATAACGCTTCTTAGACCTCTCCCCCAGAAGAAATGTTCCAAATGGAATCACAATACTGAGCATCAATGCTGCAATAAGTAATAATTTCACTGTTACTGACATAATAAAAGTCCTCCTTATCTCTGATAAAATTAATTATTTTTTGTATGATTAAACGGCTTAAACTGCCGTCCGCTTCCCTTATAAAACCTGCTGAACATCTCATAGTATTCCAGACGCAGTACCTGAATCCCTACAATCAGTCCCTCCAGCATCATAACAATTAGGTTGCCTAAGATTACGCCGAATAGGTTCGGGCTTCCATTCTCTGCTCCGGACAGCATCAGCACGACCTCCATAATTGCCGCGTGGCTGACTGCAAAAGCTCCGATACGCACATAAGAAAGCGTATTGGAAAAGTAACTCAGCATGGTCTCGAACAGTTCAAAAAATCCCTGCACCAGGAACATCCCCTTGCTGACTTCCATCTTCTTATGGTTCTTTTCCACCAGATTTCCCAGCGGCTCCTTAAACAGGAACAACAAAACCGGAACACCCAGGAAAATAACAAGAAGAACATTGCTCGGCGTCTTGTGTCCCGTCATATACAGAACGACTGTCAGTACGATAAACGCATAGAATACCAGTCCCGCCAGACCATTATGGGAAAACAGCAGATTTTCCAAATCGTGACTTTTAGCCGCGTTCATAATCTGGAATATCATCACCAGAATATTCAGCGCCATACCAAAGGCAATCGCTATGATAAATACGGTATTCAACTGACCGATAAAGGGCAGCTTTGTCATCGCTTCCACCGGTTTCAGCCACAACGCCGGAATTACATCCTCAAATCCGAACACGCTTCCGAACATAAGGCCGAAAAACATGGAGAAGAGACCTGCAATTGAAATAATTCCCGCCAGATTCATCTTCTTCGTCAGATACAAAAGACCTCCCGCCGCGAAAAGCACAGCGCCCTGCCCTAAGTCGCCAAACATAGCGCCAAAGATAAAGGTATACGTCAGAGCTACAAACATCGTAGGGTCCATCTCATCCGCCGCCGGGAGCCCGTACATCTCAATAAACATCTCAAAGGGCTTAAAGAATCTGGGATTCTTAAGCTTCGTCGGCGGTTCGCCGAAGAATTTCTCCCTGTTTTCCTCCACCAGAACCATGACATTCGGATCATCCTTTGTCTCCTGAAGAAACTTCGCCACATCATCCTCGCCCATCCAGCCGCAGAGAATATAACGTCCGCTCTTTTCTTCATTGCCGCTGATCTTCGCGGCCTTCTTGCGGATATCGAAGTAATCCGCAAGCTCCTGTAACTGCTCTTTCGCCCCAAGAAGCATCGCCGCATGGGAATTCATAAGCTTCATCATCTTCTCATCCAGCTCTTCAATCTGCTGCTTCATATAATCCTGCTTTTTCTTAAGCTCCTGCCAGGCTTCCTCCGGCGTACCCTTGAAATTCCCTCCCAGGGAAATCCGCTCAAACCGCAGAGAGTTAAACACAGCGTCCACCTCTCCCTTATCCCGGTTAGCTGTTATATACCCGCCGTACACATAGTTCTCATTACGGGAGCCTTCGATAAATACCGCCTTCAAATCCTGAAACAAATATTTGTCAAGCCGTCTGTACTGCTCCAGCCCCAGTCTGCCGAACCGCATCTGCAAGAACCGGTAATCCCCGACTTTTCCTAAATCCACATTCATCGTCCGGAAAGGCTCCAGCGCATTGGCGCTTTCCTTCGTATCATCAGACTGCTTTTTTAAAATCTCCCTTTTTTCCTGCATTTCCACATATTCATGCTGAATATCCCAGAGCGTCGACATCATGGATTCCTTATCCATCGACAAATCCGGCGCGGGTTTATCCCCCGTAAGAAGCCCGCAGAACTGTTCCGCCCTGGCAAGAGAGCCTCTGTAGGGATTCACCTCCACGAACGGCAATAAATTGTCGGTTGTCTTGAGCTCGGCAATCGCACTTTCAAGCTGCATCTCATGCCTGGAAAGATACTGATTGCACATCCGGTCAATGTCCGTCTCCGGTCCGCTGATTTGTAAGAATTTCATCTTAACAATCATTGAATCACACCTCCTAAGTACTCCAGCGTTTCCTTTTGTGTCAGTCCGTAACGAATACACTCAAGGGCTGTAATCAATTTATCGATCTCCTCCTCTTTCAAAAACAGATAAGTATTCACCGTCGCAATGGAATAAGGATTCCTTCTTCTGTCTGATACATACAGCTTGTGAAGACAATCCTTATATACCTGTTCAATCGAGTACTGCTGCCACGACGCGTCAAAATATCTCTTATAGTACGTATTTGACATAAGCTGGATAAATTGTTCTACGGTGGGAGCCTCGACCAGCGCCTTAAATTCATCCTCCCGCAGCCGGTACTGAATTGGAATCATCATCTGGTAAATAGCCGGCGGGAGCATATGATAATACTTCTTTGCCCGGTATATCCACTGCAAATTCAGCAGATCAATCTTCATCCCGCAGTCCCTGGTATACAGTTCCCGCTCCTCCTTGCTCAGCATCTTCCGCTGCCTGCGCCATGCATTCCGGAAATAATACTGGTCAAGCGCCATGTTATAATCATACAGAGTCGCCTCTTCCGCGTCCTTAAAGCTCCATAAAGGCTCGTAATACTCCGTTCCCTTCAGATTTTCAACCAGCTCTCTGATATTATCCGATGTAACCAGCTTATCAATCGAAATCTGTGAAAACCTGTCAAAATACTCTTTCTTATAATCCAAATCAAAGGGCGTGTCATAATGGTTAAATACAATCCGCAGACAATAATTAATCAGCGCAATCTCATACTGCTTCCAGAAACCTTTTAGAAACTGCTTCTGCTTCATGCCCGCAAACCGGTATATTCTGGAATAATCCGCATACAATGACTGTCCCAGAACCTTTTCTACATTCCCCCTGTGATACAGCGTCTCATCCATCCGGCTCAACGCCTCCGCATAGGCCGGCTTCCCCCGCAAATACTCTACTACCTCCGGAACACTTCTTAATCCGGCGATATTCTCAAAGTCCTTTTTCGTAAGAAGCTTAGCCTGCATAGCCCGAACCTTCGTCACAATGCCGCTGTACGACATTACATTTCCCATGTTCCCTCCTTAGCCAGCGCCCGTCATACCTCGCCGCCTGAATCCCGGACAGCACGGCATATGCGCAGACTTATCTGAACTGCTACGAATCTATACTGCTATAATATTCTCCAGAATCTCCTGCGCATACGCCTCATGATTCTCTTCATATTCCTTCTCCAGATTATCAATAATCGAATGCTGCCTGCGCTTCTCATCTTCCAGAATCTGATTCAGCTTCTGTTCCGCTTCCGTCTTAATCTTCTCAAGCTTCTGCGCCGTATCCGCAGCCAGCTTTTCGTCAAAAGCGTCCCGCTGTGCCTGAATCCGCTGACCAATATCATTCTTGCCGGCCTCCGCACGATCTACAATCTGTTCGGCAGTCAGCTCGATATCTTCCAGCCTCTTAATTATCGCATCCATGTGCTGCATATGCTGCCTCCATTCCTTCTTAAGTTAAAATAAATATTATATAAAACCAAATTTAGTATACTACTTTTTTCTATAATTGCAATCACCAAATTTGACAATTTTTTATCGAATTTTTATAAAAATTTTCTACTTATTCCGCAATCTTCTAAAATGCACCAGCGCCATCGCCCGGTTCTGTACATTTAATTTTCTATAAATATTCTGAATATGCCGTTTTACCGTATTCAGGGAAATGAACAGCGCTTCTGCTATCTCCGCATTATTCATCCCCTCTTCCATACACTGCATAATCTCTGTTTCCCGGTCAGTCAGAATGCCTCCCGGCTTCCCCGCTTCCGTATCGTTTGCCGGATCTGTGGCAAGCAGAACGATCCTCCTTTTATACTTTCCCGGTATTCTCAGCTTATCACTGTTTAAAATACTGCTGATAAACGGATAATATTCCACAAAGGGCATAAGAACCGCATCCTTCAAGGCAATATCCAGCGCTTTCTGGAGACTTTCAACCGCATAGCCGATTCCGTATAGATTAAAATCACAAATCGCCATAAAAATATAATTATGTATATAGCCAAGCTGATAGTGGAATGTTGCAAATTTCCGTTCAAACAGCTCCGTCTGGAACTTTAAATACATGTAGTCCTTCTTCAGAAGAATTGCCTTCCCAAATACCACATAACTAAAAGCCAGACGCTGCCAGGCGGAATTAGAGTGTTCAAATTCCCCGGTACATAACCATTTGGGAATCCCCCCATAATTGCCAATGATCCCGTTCAGATACCCGATCGCGCCATCTAGTGTATACAGCATACTGGATACCTGTACCTGGTCATACATAGCCTTCAGACTTTGAATAACCTGCCGCGCCTTATCCGTCTGCTTCTGGGCGATATACAGTCTTCCCAACGTCATATACGCACAGATTACCATACAGGTCTGCTCATACTGGGCCGCCTTAAACAGCGCCTTCTTCGCCTGATACTCCACTTGTTCTAAATTCCCCGTCTCCAAACCGTATTCAGCCTGTGCGACACAGTCCGCGCCAAATCCGTTGCCGTCCGCCACCTGAATATGCGCGTCGAACCGATAAACGAAATTATCCGTAATATGCTTCAATATTCCCGGTTTATTATAATACGCATAGGTCATATGGGGCGAGCCGTAGGTCAGATTGCTGTGACGGATTCTAATGGAAGACTTCTTCCCGTCCAGCATCTTCTCCGCCTTGTCAATATACTCAATCACCCCGTCCAAATCATTGAATAATAACACCGTTTCTAGAATATAACTTTCCGCCAGCAAATGCTCCCTGGAATAGTTCGGATGATTTAACTCCCGGCATCTCTCCCGGAACTGTTCCAAAAGCTCCTTCCCCGCTTCGGCGCTTTCCTCCACGCAAACCGTAAAAATATACTTTAAATATGCCATCGGATATCTATAAATATCTTCCTGTGTTTCCGTAAATATTTCTCTTAAAACTTTCTTGTCCATCTGAAACATTTCCATAACAGGCGTCTCCTCCAGCTCCTCAAGAATCCGGTCATATTTCCCTGCCAGAAGCCAGAATTTAAACGCGCACAGATGCCTCTTATACCTGGTCGCCCACTCCGCCACCCGCTCCGCAAATCCACAGATATCCAGGCGGGATATCTGCTGCTCATTCTGAAGAAACCTGCGGAACAAATCATGCAGATAATAATCCCCGTCCGGTCTTTTCATAATCAACACATTATCAATATGCGTCTTCAGCATATGGAAAATCTCCTCCGGACGCTCAAATATTTCCGCAATCTGCTCATCTGAAAATGTATCCAGCAGAGATAATTTCATCAAATATTCCTTTTCCTCTTCCGAATACGTATCATAGATACAGCTTCGCATCATCGAATAAATCGTCGCATGCTGGTCAATCGTATGAAAACGCTCATAATCCTTTGCCATCAGATAGATAAACGCAATCCACCCATTCGACAGATGAATCATCGTTTTCTGCACCTTCTGGTCTGCCCTGCATCCGATTTGCTCCAAATACGCTTCCGCCTCTTCCACAGTAAACGCCAGTTCTCCCGCGGTAATCACATGGCAAATCCCTTTCATCTCCCACTCATGAACAGGAAGCGCCGGAAATTCCCTGCTCAGGACAATCCAGTGCAGCTTCGGAGTATTCGCCCGCACAATCTGCGATATAAACAAATCAATCTCCGCCGTATTAATATATTGAAAATCATCTATCACAATATAAATGTCCTGCTCAATCTTCTCACGCTGCATCTCGTCAAGAAAATGATACATTTGCATCATATCCCTTGGAAACCCAAGGGTCTCCATCCAGCCCCCAAGCGCAGGAAATTCACGTTTCAACGCCCTCGTAAATAACAGCCAGAAGAAATCCACATCCGTAATCTTAACCGGCGTCGACATCGTAATCCACACGCATCTCTTCCCTGAGCGCTGAAAATAATCCGTAACCGCTACCGTCTTCCCATACCCCCAGGGAGCTATCACAACCGAAACCGGGAAATTTTCCATCTTCTGAAGCATCTGAAAAACCCGCTCCCTCCGCAGCATCCTCATACATGGTTCCAACATCCCGCAACCTCCTTCCGTCAAGTCTAACAAATTCCGCCGTCCCTCGCAATACGTCCAATTAGTTACTATTTTAACAAAGAACCCCACTACAAACAATCCCATACCGCAGCCAAAATCTTCCTATACATCACTAGATTACTATAGCCAGAATCCTCCTCATGCGTCGCCTGCCTTGTCTGAGTCTGAAAGCCTTAATGCTGGAAGCAAGGCATTAGAAGACGCTTTTAATGGAGGCGAAATCACTGCTTATGTAGTCTTAGGAACGAAGGCATTCCTGAGTTTCTTAGACTACGTTAGCAGTGAGTTCGACGGAATGTTGTCTAGCCTTGCTTCCAGCATTAAGGCTTTCAGACTCAGACAAGGCAGGCGACGCGCAACCCCCAACCCCAAAAAGCGCCGATTTCATTCAACCGGCGCCCTTTTCTATGCTTCTATATTTATTTCCACAATTTTGCTGTCTTAGAAATCAGTATATTCGCTATAACCAGTGATACAATCAATGCTCCCGCACAGATATAAAGACCGCCGAAATAAGAACCCGTCCTGTCATAAATTCCTGAATATACCAATGGCGCAAATGCATTGACAAATGTACCCAGCGCAATAACATAGCTGAAAATCTTCGCGTAATCTTTCGTTCCCAAGGTTGCCCGAATCAAAAGCGGCGAGCCGACGCCCATCAGCGCATAACCGCAGCCGAATATAAATCCGCCGATAAATACGATTGTCGCCGTGCCGCCGCCAAATAGGAGCAGCGCTAATCCTGCAAGAATACTGATAATCGCCGCGCACCAGGTAGCCCGGATTCCAAAATGGTCATGAATCCAGCCTAAGCCGATTTTGCCGACTACCGCGCCGAACAGCAGACAGGATGCAACCACAGACGCCTGTTCAATTGGGAAGCCCACGCTTGCCGCAAAGTTCGTAATCTGGTTCTGGAAGGTTCCCATAAAGTGGATACACAGAACCGAAATAAGCATCATCCAGAAAAACGGCGTCTTCATTGCTTCCTTCATCGTGAAGCCTTTTGCCTCAGGCTCTGCTTTCACGCCTGCGTCCGATGTCACTTCATCCGCGCCGTAAGGACGGAGTCCTTTTTCCTCCGGATGTGTTCTCAGTCCGAATACACAGAACGGCATAGCTGCAAGCCAGGCGATGGCCGCGCAGATTAAATATGCCTTCTGATATCCATAAGCCCCAATCCATCTTCCTACGTTTGCCGTCCAGAGCGTACCTCCCAGGCCGCTCATGCAGGATGCGATTCCAAATACCGTTCCGTAATTCTTCTTAAACCAGTTGCCCAGTACAATCGGGAACAGCAGATAGCAGGTAAACGAAAGTCCTAAACCGTTTAGTACGGCCGAAAAATACCATCCGGTTATGGACGAATACGTTGACATCAGCGCCACAGCGCCCGCTGAAAATGTAACGGCTGCAGACGCACAGATGCGAATGTCAAATTTCTTCATACATACCTGCGCCAGAGGCTGTCCAAACATTAATGTAAAGTTCAGAAATGTATAGTATAGTGAAAAACTGGTTGCCGTTGTTCCTAATTCCTCTACTACGGTAGGCATAAAGGTTCCCATACAGTTTGCAACCGTCGCCAGCGTAAAGAATCCGATTACGCAGCAGGACAGCAGAATCACCCAACAGTAATGAAATCCTCCTTTTGTCGTACTTGTACTCATATTCACTCCTCCATTTTCTCTATTTAGACTCTCGGAGTCTCTTTTCGTCTGAATTTGTAAGATTCCGGGCGCCTATCTATTTATCCCAGAGTCCGGATCATGTGGAATCCCTGATTTATCGCGTTAAATACCAGTCCCGGCGCCTTCGCTGCGTCACCGATGGTACGCAGCTCCTTCACCCTGCCCCACAGTTGCCCCTCAAGTTCATTATTAGAACGCAGGCCGATTGCAAGGACAATCTTATCACAGTCAATACGGAACTTCTCTCCGTTACTCTCGCATACCATTCCTTTTTCATCCACCGATACCGTCTTTGTACTCAGATGCAGTTCACATTTACTCTGTTTCATCCGGTCTCTTAAACTCTGGTCATTGTTAAATAAATGCGTAGCAGTTTTCAGAATATCGTCCATCATTTCTACACAATATACCTTTTCCGCCGTTTCTTCAATGTGCAGCAGGGTTTCGATTCCTACCAGCCCGCCGCCAATCACAGCCACCTTGCCGGTCAGGCTGATTCCATCCCGAAGAACTTCTACCGCTGACAAGACATTTTCTCCGTTAATTCCCGGAATCGACGGTACAATCGGTCTGGACCCTGTCGCCAGAATAACGGCGTCCCAATTTCCGGCTATCACTTCTTCAGCTTCCGCCTCCTTATTCAGCACCACTTTTACATCTGTCTTCTCCAGACGGTAAATCATATTCTCCAGCGACGTCATCATATCCCTCTTAAAAGCAGGCGCCCCTGCCGCAAGAAGCAGTCCGCCCAGACGGTCTGTCTTCTCCCACAGCGTTACGGCATGTCCCATCCACGCTCCCATCAGCGCTGCTTTGATACCGCCGCATCCGCCTCCGATTACTAGAACTCGCTTCGGATTATCCGTCTTTTTGATTTCAAAATCCGTCTCCCGGCCGCTTGTCGGATTGATGGCGCAGGTCCGGTGTTTCCCATGAAATCCGGTATTCAGACATTCGTTACATCCAATACAGTAATTAATCGACTTCCAGTCTCCGGATTTTACCTTTTTACACCAGTCTGGGTCCGCGATAAGCTGATGGCCCATAAGAACGATATCTACCGCGCCTTCTTCTACTGCCTTTTCTGCAATAGCCGGATCGTTCAATTTGCCATGTCCCAGCACCGGAATATCACCCATCACAGCCTTTACCTTCTTATAGGCTTCGATATTAATTCCCTTCGGCTCATATACGGTTGGAATCTGATAATAATATTTCTCATAACAGCCTCTGTCTATATGAATCGCATCAAAATTCCCATGCTCCTTCAGCAGACGGCACATCTCCAGCCCTTCCTCCAGCGTGCGCATCTCCGGGTCTTCCGGCATACAGTGGTCTACCGTAACCTTTACAATAATCGGAAACGCGGGACCTACCGCCTCTCGGATCGCGTCCAGAATCTCAAACAGGAATGTCATCCGTCCTTTCTGGTCTCCTCCATACCGGTCTTCCCGCTTATTCCACTTGCGGGTCAGGAACTGGTCTACCAGATATCCGCCGTATGCATGAATCTCACAGCCGTCGCAGCCCGCTGTTTTGGCATACTGTGCGGTTCTTGCCACCGCTGCAACAAGCCGTCCAATCTCTTCTTCTGTAAACGGGGTGCAGAGCACTCCCGGGAAGAACTTGGCGTCAATGGCGCTTGGCGCGTGGGGCGGGTTCTTCGGGTCCTTATGCCCCACGCGTCCTAAACCGGGACCAATCTGAAGGAAGATTTTACTTCCCTCGTAATGTACAAATTCTGCCGCCTTTGCCAACGCGCAGATCTGCTGAAAATCATCCAAAAGGTAATTCGAGCGTGGCTCAAATTCGGTAGTCGCCATCGCATTACCGGTAATAATCAACCCTGTTCCGCCTTTTGCCACTCTCTGATAGTACCGGCAGGAATTATCCTGAAAGCTTCCGTCTGAGGCCCTCATCCCCATCGGCGCCAGTCCCACCCTGTTTGGCAGTACCACATTGCCTATTTTCACACGTTCAAATAATTTCATATCCTTCATTCCTGTATCCTCTTTTCTTTACTCGTCAAGCTGTGACATAACCTGTTCGGACGAAATTCGCCCGCCTGCCGGGCTTATATTGTCCTTACATCTGGATGGTCCAACCCCCGTCAACTACAATATTCTGGCCGTTAATATAGGTATTCTCATCCGATACCAGCATCAGCAGCAGAGCGCTGACCTCCCCGTATTTCCCGCTTCTCTTTAACGGGCATCCGTTCGTCTTCCATGTCTCTTCTCTGGATGCGCTCGCAGAACGGGAATACATGGTCCCATTCCGAACGGAGCCCGGCGAAATTGCATTGACCAGTATCCCGTAGGGAGCCAGTTCCGCGGCCTGAGATGCTGTCAGCATAATCACCCCAGCCTTTGACGCGTGATAACTGGGGCACCCGGCTGCTGTGGAACGGATACCTCCCACAGATGCAATATTGACCACTCTTCCTTTTCCCAGAAACTGCATACTCTGCTTCACTACTTCTCTCGTTACAAGCCATGGTCCGGTAAGATTCGTTCGCATCACCCGTTCCCAGACTTCCACCGGATAGTCCATAAAGGGATCCTTTCCGTCGTCCTTCGGTCCGTACAGCAGAATCCCGGCGTTGTTTACCAGAATATCGATTCGCCCAAAATCCTCTATAGCCTGAGCAACCATTGCCTGCACTTCCGGCTCGCTGCCCACATCGCAGGAATATGCCCGGACATGCTTCCCAGTCTTTTCGGCAATCCGCGCCGCCTCCTGTCTGGCTTTGTCCAAATTGTAGTCAGCCAAAGCCACGCCGCACCCCTGCATAGCCAGCGTTTCCGCATATTCTGTTCCCAGGCCGCTTGCAGCTCCCGTAACCATCGCTGCTTTACCATTCAGATTAAATTCATACATAAATCTACATCTCCCCAGCAAACTGTCAGAGCGCATTTGAGCATTGCTCTCTGCCAGACGCATTCCATCTGGATTATCAAACGCGCTCCGGCGCCAATACTTTCCTACATCTGAATGGTCCAGCCGCCGTCTACCACGATATTCTGACCGTTAATGTAAGTGTTCTCATCCGATACCAGCATCAGCAGTACCGTACTCATCTCGCCGTATTCTCCGCGTCTCTGTAATGGGCATCCGTTTGTCTTCCATCCCTCTTCATTCGACGCGTTCGCAGAACGGGAACCCATGGTGCCGTTGCGGATAGACCCCGGCGACATAGCGTTTACAAGAATCCCGTAAGGTGCCAGTTCTGCCGCCTGGGATGCTGTCAGCATGATTACGCCCGCCTTTGACGCGTGATAACTGGGACATCCGGCTTTTGTAGAACGGATTCCTCCCACAGACGCAATGTTGACCACCTTGCCATGGCGCAGCCACTGCATAGACTGTTTCACAACCTCCCTTGTTACAAGCCATGGTCCGGTAATGTTCGTCTTCATCACCCTGTCCCAGACTTCCGCCGGATAGTCCATATAAGGGTCTTTTCCTTCTTCTTTCGGACCATATAAAAGGATTCCCGCATTATTTACCAGAATATCAATCCGTCCGAAATCCTGTACAATCTCGCCGACTGCTTTGACGACGTCGCTCTCTTCTCCTACGTCGCCGTAGTAAGCCTTGATATGATGTCCGGTTTCTTCCTGAATCCGCGCCGCTTCCTTCACCGCAATGTCATACTCAATATCCAGGATTGCCACGTCGCAGCCCTTTCCGGCTAATGACTCCACATACTCGTTTCCCAAACCGATTGCGCCTCCTGTAACTAACGCAACCTTTCCTGTTAAATCATATTTATACATATCGTCGTCCCCTTTCCTTACATCTGGATGGTCCAGCCGCCGTCTACCACGATGTTCTGACCATTCACATAACTATTTTCATCCGATACCAGCATCAAAAGTGCGCAGCTCATTTCCCCATAGGAACCTCTTCTCTGAAGCGGGCAGCCGTTGCTTCGCCATCCCATTTCATTTGACGCATTTGCAGAGCGGGAACCCATGGTGCCATTGCGAATGGAACCCGGCGACATGGCGTTTACAAGGATTCCGTATGGCGCAAGCTCTGCTGCCTGGGACGCTGTCAGCATAATCACTCCCGCCTTCGACGCATGATAGCTTGGACATCCGGCCTTGGTAGAGCGGATTCCTCCTACGGACGCTATATTTACCACTTTCCCTCCATGCTTGTGCATATCTTGCTTCACAACTTCCCTTGTCACAAGCCATGGTCCGGTAATATTCGTCTTCATCACTCTGTCCCAGACTTCCACCGGATAATCCATATAAGGGTCGCTTCCTTCTCCCTTCGGTCCATACAGAAGGATTCCTGCATTATTTACCAGAATATCAATCTGCCCGAAATCTTCCACAATCTGCCGTACAGCTTCGATAACGTCCTTCTCTTCTCCTACGTCACCGTAATAACCCTTTACCTTTTTCCCTGTCATTTTGCTGATGCGGACCGCTTCTTCTTTTACAAGCTGCTCTTCGATATCAATCACCGCCACATCACAGCCCTGAAGAGCCAGAACCTCCGTATATTCATTGCCCAGTCCCTTTGCACCTCCTGTAACTAACGCAACCTTTCCACTCAAATCATACTCATACATTTGTCTTGCCTCCTTACATTTTGCCGGTTATAGTTCACATAGCAGCTAGTAAACCATAACCGTTCCTGCTGATTTGATATTCTTTGTTAATTGCTTAACACTTTATTGTTTTATGATAGCATGGCTGGATTTTTCCCGAAACACCCGAAAGAAGCATTTTGTTACACAAAATACTTACCCCCAAAATGGTACTTTCGGGTGATGTTATTTTTTTAACAATATGATATGCTGAAGATAATTACTTTTGCGAGAAAGAAGAAACAGAAAAGAGGGAAATACTATGAAGTACACAAAAAATGGACAAATGTATCAGATACCAGACGCTCCTTCTCTTACTTTAGAGAACCGTATCAAGCGTCTGGAAGATCGGGCAAGCGTAGAAGAATGTATGTATCACTATACAAACAGCTGTGATAACTGCGATGCGGAAGGAATGGCTTCCTGCTTTACCGACACTGGAATCTTAAGCTGGGGCGACGTCTACGACGGACAACTGGAAGGACGGGCGGCAATCCTGGAAAGTCTTAAGAAAATGATGGGCTCTGCAACCACTGGCACTCATCTGATTTCAAACATGCAGATTTTATTTGAAACAAATGATTCTGCCCTTGTGCACTGTTATATGCACTCCTGGCAATGCTTCAAGGACTATCCGCATACCAGCGACTGCTATACTTACGGACGCTATGAGCTTCAGGTAGTCAGAGACGCCGACGGTCAGTGGCGGTTCCAGTCTTTCAAACTGATTATGGCAGGACAGCAGGGCGGACACCGCGCCTGCGAACAGTACGGACGCCCATGGCCTCCTGTTCCCTGTAAACCTATGCGTAATTAACAGTGAATCATATTCCTGATTATGTGTTCGATGCGCCTTTGCAGGCGGTCGGCAATGCGGGCGCGTCGAAATAATAATCTTAGGTCTCCACCCGAAAACCAACATTTTACACATAACAAAAGAGGGGTGAATATTATGGAGAAATTACATGCAGTTTTTCGTAACGCTTTTCCTGTATCGGCAGTCTGGTTCGGCGCCCTAGTCGGCCCTTCCATGGTATCAGGCACCTATGCGGCCGTATATTTTGCTCCTTATGGCGTCTGGGGAATCGTACTCTCCTTTCTGTCCATGACCGGTATCTGCCTGATTGTAGGTTTGGCTGCTAATATTGTTCGGAAAAACCAGACGTATGAGTACGCGCACTTTGCCCGAATCATTTATGGGAAATTAAGTCCATATCTGCTGCCCGTATTGGATTTATTCATGATCCTTGCCATGGTAGTAGGCGGAAGCGCCGTCATTTCAATGGCTGGAGTGTTTTTTTACGATTTGTTCGGCATCTCCGCAGTCTGGGGCGCTGTGACTATGGCAATCATGGGGATTCTGCTGGATATGTGGGGCGCCCGCCTGGTACGGATGTCGTCTGCAGCCATGACCCTGATTCTGATTCTCGGCTTCCTTGCCTTAACGGTGTCAGGCCTTACCATAAAGAGCGGGAATCTTGCTGCTTCCCTTTCCGACTGGTCTATACAGGACGCATCCTTAAGTACAGGAATAAAAGGCGCCGTCCTGCTGGGATTCTCCAATCTTGGCATGGCTACTTCCCTTTGTTCCGTAGAGCAGAATATCCGAACCAAATCGGACTGCACCGGTATTGCTCTGTGCAGCCTGGCTCTCAACGGAAGCGCATTTGCGCTGGGAACCTTATTTCTCCTGCCCTATTGTCCGGAGGTCCTGAAGGCAGAAATAACCTCCACCTATATCATTGAAAATTACATTGCCAAATCCTACCCATGGATTCGGAGCGCATATCTTCTGGTCATGTTTTTTGCTCTGTTATCCAGCAGCGCTCCCCAGCTCCACGCCGTCAGTTCAAGAGTACTAAAATTCTTCCCTTCCGCTTCCGGGCAGAAGAAGGAGAAACTATACAACCTGATCATCGGAATCATATATGGCCCTCTGTATAGCCATATCATCATTCGGATTATACGCTATCGTAAGCAAAGGCTATTCCATGCTGGCCAAACTCGGAATCCCGCTTATCGCGTTTCCGATTGTATTGTATACATTCCGGGCGCACCCAAAATCATCCGAATAAAACTGACAATTCGGTTTGGATTATAGCAGAATTAAATATAACGTATTACACAAACATCAAAAAAGCAGGGACACAAGAAATAGTAGTCTGATACATTCTTCATGTCCCTGCTCTTTTTGATGTTCCCTGTGCGGCATGATCTTGCCGCACAGGGAGAAGTCCCCATATTTACCGCTTAATAACCGCTTTTTTAATCGCTTCACCCATCACTTCTGCCGCAAGCGTTCCCGCAACATTAATATCCGCCTTCGCGCCTCCAAGGGAAGCGGCATAGATGGTATCTCCATCCGCCATAGTCCCCACCGGATTGATACATCTTGCATATCCATTCCGCGCCATAGAAGCAATCTTACTCATCTCTGCTTTTGAGAACTCCCCATTGGTAATAATTGCCCCTATCGTCGTATTCCCGGTAAATAAGTCCGTCTGTCTGCTAATCTTATAAAGCTCCTGTCTCGTATCTGCAAAACCGCTTCCGTCTTCCCTACGCAGTCCGGCAAGCTTCTTCCCGGTATCCGCTTCAAAGATATCGCCCAATGCATTGACTACTACGACCGCAGCCATTTGGAGACCGCCAACCTTCACCGCATGAATGCCAAGCCCGGCCTTAGATGCCCGCTCCATTCCATACAGCTTACCCACAGTCGCGCCGCAGCCCGCCCCGATATTGCCGCACACTGGATAATTCTTTCTGGCGTCTTCACAAGCCCTATAACCCATAGCCGCATCCGGCCATACATCGGCGCGTCCGATTCCTAAATCATAGATACAGGACTGGCACACCAGCGGCACTTTCGCAAAGCCTGTATCATATCCTACTCCCCGCTCTGCAAGGTAACGCATGACTCCATCCGCCGCCCCCAGCCCAAATGCAGAACCACCCGATAACACAATGGCATTAATTGGATTATCCGCTGTCAAAGGTTCTGCAAGCCTGGTCTCTCTGGATGCAGGGCCGCCGCCGCTTACATCCACGCCAACCTTCGCTCCATGGTCAAACAGAAGTACCGTCACTCCGGTCTTCGCATCGTCATCCTGCGCATTTCCAATGCGCAGGCCTTCTATTTCTGTTATCTGAATATTCTGTACTACTGTATTTTCTTCCATACGATTCTCTCCCTGGAGCGTATCCTCAAATTACTTTCTGCAAAATACCGTCCCGATTTGCATCGGATTCGATGCAGGATTTGGGATGTACTGCAGGTAACATTGTCCAAATTCAATACAAAATCCGGTTGAAGTGGGGACACGCTCTAACCAAATTATACCGTTTTAAGCGCCGCCGCAAGCGCTCTTGCAACCGCCGCGGAAACCGCTGTACATACAACTGCTTCAATTGCTCCCTGTACCCCGACAAAGGCTGCAACAAAAGTCAGCGGATTCGACACGCCAAGGGTTTCCACAAACCCCTGGATATAATCTGTCTGATAAAAGAACAGCACCAGAGCAGACATATACAGAATGGTATTCAAAACCGGACAAGTCAGTCCTCCGATAAAATAAGCAAGATTCTTCTTCTTACTTCTCACACCTTTAAAAGCCAGTCCGCAGAAAAATCCCTCCAGCACCCGCGGTACAATACAGGTAATCACCGTTCCAAAAGGATTAATACTAAGAAGCATCGCTCCCATGGGGCTCATACCAAAACACTGCATCAGGCTGGTGATACCAAAAGCAAGACCGCAGATTGCTCCGCCTGCCGGCCCCAAAATCATCGCCCCTACAGCCACCGGTACTGTAAGAAATGTGATAGAAATTCCCGGAGTCCTTAAATACCCTAACGGTGTAAATGCCATGATAAAAATAATCGCAATCATCAGCGCCAGTTCTACCATGTACCGCGTGTTCCCCTTCGTGTTCGTCTTCGTTGCTGTCATTGTTGCCATATTGCATCTCCTTCTCTGCTGATAAAACGGCGCACTGCCACAAACAGTCCAGTGTGTCCCCTGTCTTTCAGCCCTTTATTATGGGGAAATGTAAGCGTGAATCTTATCTGGATATATTAGAAAATACAAACAAAACCGGAATATATCGTTCTTCTGGTTGCCGCCCTAAGGTCAGCACCTGCCCGCCAAGTCCCGGATAAAATGATAAAAAGAATCAGATGCATTTTCTAAAAGAATAACGCTCGGTGATATTATATCACCGGGCGCCTGATTTCTCAACCTATTCCCGTTATCTTTTACCATAACAAATTCGTGAAATATTCCATTAGATTTGCAACACCGCTGCCATCGTCTGCTTCAGCATTCACATATGTTACATAGACTCCATCGTCATACGGAATTGTATTTTTCTATTTTCCGCATCCGGCTTTGTCATAAATTTTCTCCGAAACTCTGATTCCAAAGATGATAATATATTCCTTTCTTTTCCAGCAGTTCCTCGTGATTTCCTGACTCTGCGATTCCATCTCCTTCTAATACCAGAATCCGGTCATAATCCTTAATGGTAGTCAGTCTGTGGGCAATCGTCAGCGTGGTCCGCCCCTTCGCAAGCTTCTCTAAACTCTGTCCAACAAGCGTTTCACTCTCGTTATCCAGGGCGCTGGTAGCCTCATCCAGAATCAGAATCGGCGGATTCTTTAAGAATACTCTCGCAATGGAAATCCGCTGTTTCTGTCCTCCGGACAGCTTCACTCCCCGCTCGCCCACATAAGTATCATATCCATCCCTCAGTTCCCGGATAAATTCATCTGCCCCGGCCAGAACCGCTGCCTGCCGGATTTCCTCTAATCCGGCCTCTGGTTTACCGTAAGCAATATTCTCTGCCACACTTCCGCTAAACAAGTAGACGTCCTGCTGAACAATTCCAATTGCATCTCGCAGACTCTTTAACGTGACGTTCCGAATATTCTGACCGTCTATCTCAATCTCACCGGAAGTCACATCATAAAATCTTGGAATCAAATTACAAAGCGTAGTTTTCCCTCCCCCGGAAGGTCCTACCAGCGCCACCCGTTCTCCCGCATCAATACGAAGATTCAAA